>JAYRQX010000141.1:0-1887 GCA_041910415.1 Acetobacteraceae bacterium
GCAGCGGCAATCTGGCCGGGCAGCTTGCGTCCGCCGGCGTCGCGCCGGGCGATCGTGTCGCGCTGCTGCTGCCGAACTCGGTGACCTGGATCGAGGCCGGCTGCGCCATCCTGCGCGCCGGCGCGGTCAACGTGCCGATCAGCCACGACGCGACACCTCCGGAAATCCTCTACCGGCTGGAAGACGCGGGCTGCCGCGCCATCATCGTCAGCGCGGAGCGCGCCGGCATCATCGCCGGGGCGCGCGCTGCGCTGCCTGCGCTCGGCACCGTCATCGTCGCGCAGGACGGCCCGGCGGGGCTGGAGGCGCTGACCGCCACCGCGCCCGCCGTCGCGCCGCCCGATCCGCCGCTGCTCGAGGACCCCGCCTTCATCATCTACACGTCAGGGACCACGGGCCGCGCCAAGGGCGTGATCCTGACGCTGCGCAGCATGCTCTGGGTCACGGCGGCGTGCTGGGCGCCGATCCTGAAGCTGACGGCCGAGGACGATTTCCTGTCCCCCCTGCCGCTCTTCCATTCCTACGGGCTGAACCTGGCGTTCCTCTCGGTCGTCGCGACCGGTGCCTCGGCGCGAATCGTGGAGCGCTACTCGACCGCCGAAGCGCGCCGCCTGCTGGCCGAGGAGCGGCCGACGCTCTTCGCGGGGGTGCCGACCATGTTCCACTACCTCCTGCAATCCATCCCCGAAGCCGAGGCCGCCCGCGCGCCGCGTCTCACGCGCTCCGTCTCCGCCGGCGCCATCATGCCGGCGGCGCTGAACCGCGCATGGGAGGAGCGCTTCGGCTCTCCACTGCTGGACGGCTACGGCATCACGGAGACCTCCACCATGGTCACGATGAACTGGATGGATGGCGGGCGGCCCATGGGCTCCTGCGGCCTGCCGGTGCCGGGGCTGACGGTGCGGCTGCTCGACCCCGCGACGGGCGGGGACGTGCCGCCGGGCGGGGAGGGCGAGTTGGTCGTGCGCGGGCCGAACGTCATGCTCGGCTATCACAACAAGCCGGCGGAGACGGCGCAGGCCCTGCGGAAGGGCTGGTACCATACCGGCGACCTGGCGCGCGCCGATGCGGATGGCTTCCTGACCATCACCGGGCGGCTCAAGGAACTCATCATCCGCGGCGGACAGAACATCGCGCCCGCCGAGATCGAGGAGGTCGCCGCCACCGTCCCCGGCGTGCGCGACTGCGCCGTCATCGCCGCGCCCCACAAGGAACTGGGCGAGGTGCCGGTGCTCTTCGTGGCGGAGAAGCCCGGCGAGCATGTGGACGTGACCGCGCTGCTGGCCACCTGCCGCGCGGCGCTCTCCGCCTACAAGGTTCCGCAGGCCGTGCAGATAACGGACGAGATTCCGCGCACCGGATCAGGCAAGATCATGCGGTTCCGGCTGAAGGAGAAGCTCCAGGGCTGACCTTCCGCCGCCCCCGGGGAGGAACGGCATCGGTGCAGGCCGGCGTGACGCAAGGCTCCTTCTGGCGATCGCCCGCGGCGGTGCTCGCAGCTGGCGCGCTGGTGCTCGCCATCTCGGTCAGCATCCGCCATGCCTTTGGCCTGTTCCTGCAGCCGATGACGACGGGGCAGGGATGGGGGCGGGAAGTCTTCGCGCTCGCCATCGCCGTGCAGAACCTGGTCTGGGGGCTCGCGCAGCCATTCCTCGGGCGCGTTGCCGACCGCTGGGGCGACGGGCGTGTCATCGCGGGCGGCGCGGTCTGCTACGCGGCCGGGCTCGCGCTGATGGCCATGGCGACGACGCCGGGGCTGCTGATGCTGTCGGCCGGGCTGCTGGTCGGTCTCGGGCTCGCGGGCACGGCCTTCACCATCGTCTTCGGCGCCGTCTCCCGCGCCGTGGCGCCCGCGCAGCGCAGCGAGGCGATGGGCATCGCCGGCGC
>JAYRQX010000142.1:0-9592 GCA_041910415.1 Acetobacteraceae bacterium
CGGCGGCCGCGACGAGCAGGTCGCCGCCGGGGCCGGCCAGCAGGATGGGCGTGCCGCGGCGGAGCTCGGCGATCGCGCGATGCACCTGGCGGAGGGAAAGCACATGAACGTCAGGTGCGGCGGGCATCGCATCGGACCCCCGGCCGGGAAGGGAGTTGCAGGGCATTGTGACCTGTGGCGGTTCCTACGCCGGTATGGCGCGCTTCGAATATGGCGCGGCTATGGAATTCTACAGGTGGGACAGACGCAAATTCGAATGTGGCGGTCGCAGTTGCGTGAGGTGATTGCATGGAATGGAGACGGCGACTGGGATATGGTAGGCCATCACGAGGCGCGGATTCCCGCGCATGCCGAGCGTTGCCGTCCCCGGAATTCAAGCGCCGGGTCGGTGCTGCAGGGGAGATGATATGTCCGGACCGCGTCCGATCCTGATCGTGGATGACGACCCTGCTCTCCGGGCCACGCTCGCCGAGCAACTGGCCCTGGAGGGCGAGTTCACGGTCGCGGAGGCCAATGACCTCGCGCAGGCGGACCAGGCGCTGGTCGAGGCGGAATCGCGCTTCGACCTGATCCTGCTCGACATCCGTCTGCCCGATGGCGACGGGCGCGACTTCTGCCTGAAGCTGCGCCGGCAGGGGCTGCGCATGCCGATCATCATGCTGACCGGCGCCGATGCGGAATCGGATGTCGTGCGCGGCCTCGATGCCGGGGCGAACGACTACATCGCCAAGCCCTTCCGCCTGGCGGAGCTGCTTGCGCGCATGCGGGCGCAGCTGCGCGTCTTCGACAACTCGGAAGACGCGGTCTTCACCATCGGGCCCTATCTGTTCCGTCCCTCGGCCAAGCTGCTGCAGGATCCCGGTCGGAACCGGAAGATCCGGCTGACCGAGAAGGAAGCCGCGATCCTGAAATACCTCTACCGCGCCGGCGGCCAGCCGGTCGGCCGGCAGGTGCTGCTGAACGAGGTCTGGGGCTACAACAGCGCCGTCACGACCCATACGCTCGAGACGCATGTCTATCGTCTCCGGCAGAAGATCGAGCCCGATCCGTCCAACGCGCAGCTGCTGGTGACGGAGGGCGGCGGATATCGGCTGGACGCGAGCGCGGGCGCACAGGTCGCGGCGTAGGAGGAGCGGGCGCTCGAACGGCGGGTCCGTTCCCCCGTACTGACCGGCCCCCGTAAGCGGAGGACGGAACGGCGTCTGCCTCCCCGGCGGAGCGGGGGAGAGGCAGAGTGGGCGCAAGCCGCTGCTCGCTGGCCGCGCATCTCGCCACACCGCTGCCCTGGCCCCCGCCCCGCAGATGCGTCCGCTTCCCTTCGCGGGAGGCGGGATCATGGCCACCGCCGACGAGACGATGGAAACCCCGGGCGGGACCTTGCTCGAACGCGGAACGGCCGCGGAACCCGATGCCCGGGTGAGGGCGGCCCGGGCGATCCGCGCTATTCCAGCCGCGCCGCCTCGTCGAAGCCGAGGCGCGGCAGGCGCGGCTTCTGTTCACTGCCGTCGCCATAGCCGAGATTGACGAGGAAATTCGACCGCCAGGTCGAGCCGGGGAAGAAGGCATCATCCACCTTCAGCCGGTCGAAGCCGCTCATCGGGCCGACATCGAGGCCCATCGCGCGTGCGGCCATGATCAGATAGGCGCCCTGCAAGGCGCCGTTGCGCTGCGCCGTCTCGTCGCCGAGCGACCAGTTGTTGGCGAACCAGGATCGCGCATCGGGGGCGTAGGGATAGAGATAGGACAGGTGGTCGTAGAAGGCCGTGTCATAGGCGACGATGACGGTGACCGGCGCCGTCATGGTCTTCTCCACGTTGCCCGGGGAGAGCGCGGCCTTGAGCTTCGCCTTGCCGTCATCCGAGCGCACGAAGACGAAGCGCGCGGGCGACGAGTTGGCGCTGGTCGGCCCCATCTTCACGAGGTCGTAGAGTTTGCGGAGGGTCTCGTCCGTCACGTCGCGCCCCGACCAGCGGTAATGCGTGCGTGCGTTGCGGAAGAGCAGGTCGAGGCCCGCATCGTCGAGCGGGGCCGGGCGCGGCGCGGGCGGCGGAGGGGGCGGCGGTTCCGGTGCGGCCACGGCCTCGGGCGCGGGCGGGACGGGGGCGTTCGGGTCGGGCTGGTCGCTCATGGTGGGCTAGGGAATAGGACGGCGCGGGCCGGGGCGGAACCCCGAGAAGCAAACGCGATGCCCCCAGCCTGACCCTGCCCCGCTTCGCAGGGGAAGGGAAAGCGGGCGGAGGCTACGCCTCCACCTGCTCCACGGCCACCACCTCCGGCACGTAGTGGCGCAGCATGTTCTCGACGCCGTGCTTCAGCGTCGCGCGGGATGACGGGCAGCCACTGCAGGCGCCCTGCATGCGCAGCTTCACGATGCCGTCGCGGAAGCCGCGAAAAACGATGTCGCCGCCGTCGCCGGCCACTGCCGGGCGCACGCGCGTGTCGAGCAATTCCTTGATCTGCGCGACGATCTCCTGGTCGGCGGGCTCGAAATCCTCGCCATGCTCGCCATCCACCTCGCCCGCTTCCATGACCGGCATGCCGGAGAGGTAATGCTCCATGATGGCGCCGAGCACGCGGGGCTTCAGCATCTGCCAGTCCGCATCCCCGGTCTTCGTCACCGTCACGAAATCCGCGCCCAGGAACACCCGCGCCACCTCGCCCAGGGCGAAGATGCGCTCGGCGAGGAAGGAACGGCCGACGGCATCGCCAGGGGAGGTGAAGTCCGCGGTGCCGCGGCTGCCCAGCACGTCCTGGCCGGGGATGAACTTCAGCGTGGCGGGGTTGGGGGTGCCTTCGGTCTCGATGAACATGGCGTACGGTCCGTCTTGGGGCGGGTCGGTTTCCGGACCTATCTGGTCCTATTTCAGCAGGAGTGCAATGGCCCGGTGGCCGCCCGGGCGCGGGGCAGCCATGCGGCGCGGCGATCCGCCGGCCGGCCGACGGCGGAGGCATTTCCTTCCGCGCGGTCACCATGCCTAATGGCCCACCGCCGACGGCGTGACGATGAGCAAGGAGAGAGCAGCATGCCGCCCATCACGCGCCGCGCCGCGCTCGCCGCCTCCGCTGCCGCGCTCGCCGCGCCCGGCTTCGCGCAGCCCGCGGCGTCGCGCGGGCTGCGCTTCGTGCCGCATGCGAACCACACCAGCCACGACCCGGTCTGGACCACGGCCTACGTCACGCGCAACCACGGCTACCTCGTCTACGACACGCTCTTCGCCATGGCGGAGGATCTGACGGTCCAGCCGCAGATGGCCGAGGGCCACACCGTCGAGGACGATGGGCTGCGCTGGACCATCACGCTGCGAGACGGGCTGCGGTTCCACGATGGCGAGCCCGTGCGCGCGCAGGATGCGGCGGCCTCCATCCGTCGCTGGTGCCGGCGCGACGCGCTCGGCCAGTCCATGATGGAGGCGGTCGGCGAGGTCGCCGCGCTGGATGACCGGCGCCTCGTCATCCGCCTGCGCCGGCCCTTCCCGATGGTGGTCGATGCGCTCGGCAAGCGGCCGATGTTCGTGCTGCCGGAGCGGCTCGCGGCGACCGACGCCTTCACGCAGGTGAACGATGCCACGGGCTCCGGCCCCTTCCGCTTCGTCCCGGGCGAATGGGTGCCGGGCGCGCAGGCCGTCTATGCGCGCTTCGAGGGTTATGTGCCGCGCCAGGCGCCCGCCAACGGGCTCGCCGGCGGCAAGGTCGCGCGCCTCGACCGCGTGGAATGGCGCATCATGCCCGACCCCGCGACGGTCGCGGCCGCGCTGCAGGCGAGGGAGATCGACTGGTGGGAGATCGCGGCGTCCGACCTGCTGCCGCTGCTCGCGCGCAACCGGGGCATCGTCATCGAGCGGATCGATCCCTTCGGCTCCATCGCGCTGCTGCGGCCGAACCATCTGCAGCCGCCCTTCAACAACCCGGCCTTCCGCCGCGCCCTCTGGCCCGCGCTCGACCAGGCCGATTTCATGACCGCGGTGATCGGCACCGATCGCAGCCGCTGGCATGACGGCGTGGGATTCTTCACCCCCGACACCGCGCTGGCGAACGGCGCGGGTCTCGAAGCCGTCACCGGGCCGCGCAGCCTGGATGCCGCGAAGCGCGCGATCGAGGCGAGCGGCTATCGCGGCGAGCGCCTGGTCTTCCTGCACACCACGGACCTCCCCAGCCACGATGCGATGGGCCATGTGACCGCGGACCTGTTCCGCCGCCTCGGCCTGAACCTGGACGCCATCTCGACCGACTGGGGCACCGTGGTGCAGCGCCGCGCGCGGCGCGAACCCGTGGAGCAGGGCGGCTGGAGCGCCTTCGTCAGCAACACCGCGGGCGCGGAATGCCTGGGTCCCGCGACCAATCCCTGGCTGCGCGCGAACGGCACGCGCGCGTCCTTCGGCTGGCCGGACAGCCCGGGCATGGAAGCCGCGCGCAACGCCTGGTTCGACGCGCCCGATCTCGCCGCCCAGCGCCGCTGCGCCGAGGACTTTCAACGCGCCGCCTTCCAGGACGTGCCCTTCTACCCGCTCGGGCAATTCCACCAGCCGGCCGCCTGGCGGCGCGGCATCACCGGGCAGATCCGCTCCCACATCCCCGTGCTGTGGAACGTCGCGAAGACGCGCTGATCCGCGGCAGGCGTGGCCGGCGCGGCGCCGGGCGGGTATAGGCTCAGCCCACAGGGGACTCGGAAGGACTGCTCGCCCATGGATCTCGGCTCGCTGCTGTCCGCGCTCGTCATGGGCGTGGTGGAGGGACTGACCGAATTCCTGCCGATCTCCTCGACCGGCCACCTGATCCTACTGGGCGAGCTCATCGGCTTCCAGGGGCCGCCGGGCAAGAGCTTCGAGATCTCGATCCAGCTCGGCGCCATCCTCGCCGTCATCGTCGTCTTCCGCGAGAGGCTGACGGCGCTGGCGCTGAACGGGTGGAAGCCGGGGACGATGGAGTTCCTCTACGCGCAGAACCTGGCGCTGGCCTTCCTGCCGGCCATGGTGATCGGTGCGACGCTGCATTCGGCGATCACGCGCCTGCTCTTCAATCCCTGGGTGGTCAGCGTGGCCCTGATCCTGGGCGGCATCGCCATCATCGTCATTGAGCGCCGGCAGCACCGCCAGGACATCACGCGGGTCGAGGAGATCGGGCCGCTGGCCGCGCTGCTGATCGGCTTCGGCCAGGCGCTGGCGATGATCCCCGGCACCTCGCGCTCGGGGGCGACCATCATCACGGCGCTGCTGGTCGGCGCGGACCGGCGGACGGCGGCGGAGTTCTCCTTCGTGCTGGCGATCCCCACCATGATCGCGGCGACATTCTACAGTCTCTACAAGGCGCGGGCGGAGCTGGATTTCTCGTCGTTCGGCCAGATCGGCATCGGCTTCGTCATGGCCTTCCTCGTGGCGCTGGTGACGGTGCGGTGGGTGCTGTCGGTCATCGGGCGCATCGGCTTCACGCCCTTCGGCTGGTATCGCATCGGGCTCGGCGGGCTGATGCTCGTCGTCCTGGCGCTGCGCTGAGCCGCGCGACCATGGCCAGCAGCCCGGCGACACCCTCCGAGACCTGGACGGCGCGCATCGTCCTCGCGGCGCTGCTGGCCGTGCTGGTCTGGCGCAGCGTGCAGGTGCTGCTGCGCATGGTCGCGGCCATCGGATATCCCTTCGGGCTCGACTATGGCGAGGGGATCGTGCTGCAGCAGGCCCTGCTGCTCGGCGGGCCGCATTCCTACGGGGACATCGCGCAGCAGCCGCACATCGTCACCAACTACCCGCCGCTCTACCTGGTGGTCGTCCGCCTTGCCGGCATGGCGGGCGCCGACCTGCTGGCGGCGGGGCGCATCGTCTCCGTGCTGTCCACGCTGGCCATCGTGGCGATGGTCTTCGTCGCCGTCAGGACCATGGTGGGCGAGACGGCTGATGCGCGTGCACGGACCGTGGCGGCGCTGCTGTCGGCGCTGCTCGCGCTCTGCGTCACGCCGGTCGCGCATTTCGCGCCGCTGGCGCGGGTGGACATGCTGGCCGTCGCGCTCAGCCTGGGTGCCATGCTGCTGGGCGCCCATTCGGCCGGGTCGCCCTGGCGCCTGCAGGGCGCGGTGGTGCTGGCGGTGCTCGCCGTCTTCACCAAGCAGACGGCGATCGCAGCGCCCGTCGCGCTGGTCGGCGCGCTGCTGCTGACGCGGCCACGCGATGCCGTCGTCGCGGCGCTGTCGGGCATCGGCCTGGGGCTGGTGGTCATGGCCGTGGGCCATGTCCTGACCGATGGCGGGTTCCTGCGCCACCTCATCCTCTACAACGTGAACCGCTTCGACCGGGACACGCTGGTCGGGCAGGCGGTGCTGGTCGTGCTGTTCGGCGGCGTCGCCGGCGCCATGCTCGCGGCCTTCGGCATCCTGCTGGGCAGGCCCCTGCTGCTGGCGGGCTGGCAACGTCCGCGGAACTGGGCGGGGCATGCCCTGGCCCCGCAGGGGCACCTGTTCCTCACGCTCTCGATCGCCGTCGTGCTGACCACCTGCCTGCTGCCGATGATGGGCAAGCGGCATTCGAGCATCAATTACGGCATCGAGTGGTTCACCCTGACCGCGACGATGACGGGCCTGTCCTTCGCCTGGATGTTCGCGCCAGCCTTTGGCGCCACGCCGCGCGGTGGCCCGGCTTCGCCTGTCGTGACGCCGCTGCTGGGCGCGCTCCTCATTCCCTTCCTGGCCTTTGGCCAGCGCGAGATTGCCGTGCCGCGCGACCCCGCGGAACTCGCCTGGCGCGCGGCGCTGGTGGAGGAGATCCGCGCCACTCCGCGCCCGGTGATCGCGGACGACATGATGCTGCTGATCCTCGCCGGGAAGACCGTGCCGTGGGAACCCGCGATGCTGTCCGAACTCGGCGCCGCGGGGCTGTGGGACGACCGGTTGATCGCGGACCGCATCCGCAACCGGGAATTCGCCTTCATCGTGACGGACTACCTGCCGGGCGATCCGCTCTTCGAAGGGCGCTACAACCCACTCGTGGCCGCGGCGATCGCCGAGGCCTATCCCGTCCGCGATCCCCGCGGGCGCATGACGATCCACCGGCCGCGGGAGTAGCGGCGGCGGAGCCCCGGCGGCGCCGTCAGGCCGCCTTCTTCAGCGCGACGGCGTACTCCGCTTCCGTCTTCGCCCGCACTTCCTCTTCCGGCACGCCGGGCGCGAGCTCGATCAGCGTCATGCTCTCCGCACCGCGGCGCGCGAGCTCGAAGACGCCGAGCTCGGTCACGACCATGTCCACCACGCGCTGGCCGGTCAGCGGCAGCGCGCAGCGCTTGAGCAGCTTGGGCTTGCCGCCCGCGGTGTGCTCCATCAGCACGATTACGCGCTTGACGCCGGCGACGAGGTCCATCGCGCCGCCCATGCCCTTGACCATCTTTCCCGGGATCATCCAGTTCGCGAGGTCGCCGTTCTGCGCGACCTGCAGCGCGCCGAGGATGGAGAGGTCGATATGCCCGCCGCGGATCATGGCGAAGCTGTCGGCGCTCGAGAAGAAGCTGCTGGTCGGCAGCGCCGTGATGGTCTGCTTGCCGGCGTTGATGAGGTCCGCATCCTCCTCGCCCTCATAGGGGAAGGGGCCGAGGCCGAGCATGCCGTTCTCGGACTGCAGCTGGACATGCATGCCTGTGGGCACGTGATTCGCCACCAGCGTCGGGATGCCGATGCCGAGGTTGACGTAGAAGCCATCCTGCAATTCGCGGGCGGCACGGGCCGCCATCTCGTCGCGGGTCCAGGGCATTTTGCTCGCTCTCCTCGATTACCGCGGAAGCGTGGCCGGGCCGGCAGCCGCGGCCGCGTGCGGACGCACCGTGCGCTGCTCGATCCGCTTCTCATAGTGCGGTGGGCAGACGATCATGCGTTGAATAAAGATGCCGGGCGTGTGGATGTGGTCGGCGTCGATCTCACCGGCGCGGACATAGTGCTCGACCTGCGCGACGGTCGCCTTCGCGGCGGTCGCCATCACGGGGTTGAAGTTCCGTGCGGTCTTCCGATAGACGAGATTGCCCTCGTGGTCGCCCATATAGGCGTGGACGATGGCAAGGTCGGCGACGATGCCGCGTTCCTGCACATAGGTCTCGCCGTCGAACTCGGCGGTGGGCTTGCCCTTCGCCACATCCGTGCCGACGCCGGTCTTGGTGTAGAAGGCCGGGATGCCGGCGCCGCCGGCGCGGATGCGCTCGGCCAGCGTGCCCTGCGGGTTGAACTCGATCTCGAGCTCGCCGGCCAGGTACTGGCGCGCGAACTCCGCGTTCTCGCCGACATACGACGACACCATCTTCCGGATCTGGCGCGTCTTCAGCAGCAGGCCGAGCCCCGCATCATCGACGCCGGCATTGTTGGAGACGACGGTCAGGCCCTTCACGCCGCTGTCGCGGATCGCCTCGATCAGCAGGGAGGGGATGCCGCAGAGGCCGAAGCCGCCGGAATGGATCACCATGCCGTCGCGCAGCAGGCCGGCGAGCGCGGCCTTCGCGTCAGGGTAGAGCTTGCTCATGGCGCCAGGAGTCTCCCGCGGTGAGGGGTGCTTGGTCGGAGCGGAACCTAGTCGGGCCAGGCGGAACAAGAAAGGGGCGAGCAGGGCTTGCGGGGCCGGAACCCGGCGGCTATACGGCGCGCCTCTTCCAGACCTCGCGTTTCTTGGGGGGCCATAGCTCAGTTGGGAGAGCGCTTGAATGGCATTCAAGAGGTCGTCGGTTCGATTCCGATTGGCTCCACCAATCAGACCGCCGGTTGCCGGGTGATCCCCGGGCCGGCGGTTTTTTGTGCCGGGACGCATGATCAGGCACCGGAATTGCTAGGATCGCCCGGCATGTCGCCCGTCTCCCGCCGCAGTCTCGTGGCCGCCCCGCTCGCGCTGCCCGCGCTTCGCCCCGCGCGCGCCGCGACCTTCCCGCACCGTGCCGTCCGCATCCTCGTCCCCGTGCCGGCCGGCAGCGTGCCCGATGTTCTGGCCCGTCTGGTGGCCGACACGGCCGCGCCGCGCTGGGGCGTGCCTGTCGTGGTGGAGAATCGTCCCGGTGCCGGGGGTGCGATCGGGGTCGAGGCCGCGATGCGCGCGCCGACCGATGGCCACACGCTGCTGCTGGGGTCGAGCGGCCCCATCGCCGTGCTGCCGGCCGTGAACCGGCGGCTGTCCTATGATCCGCAACGCGATCTGCTGCCGGTCGCGCGCGTCGGGGATTTTGCCCTCGTTTTCATGGCTTCGCGCGACTCAGGCTTCCGCAGCCTGGGCGATGTGCTGGCCCGGGCACGGCAGCCGGGGGAGCCGCTGGACTATGCCGGGGGCGATATCGGATCGACCCAGCATCTCGCGGGCGCGCTGCTGGCGCGCTTGGCCGGGGTGCGGCTGAACCATGTGCCCTATCGCGGCGTGCTGGCCCAGGCGGACCTGATCGCCGGGCGCATCCCCGTCATGGTGGACAGCCTGACGGCGGTGCTGCGGACGATCCGGGACGGGCAGGCCGCGGCGCTTGCGGTCGGTGGCGCCACGCGCGCGCGGCAGGTGCCTGATGTGCCGACGGTCGCCGAGAGCGGCGTTCCTGGCTACGAGGCGACGGGCTGGATGGGGCTGTTCGCGCCCGCGGGCACGCCGCCGGATGTGGCGGC
>JAYRQX010000143.1:0-8718 GCA_041910415.1 Acetobacteraceae bacterium
CCGGTGTCGGCGAAGCAGCCGCCGAACGAGGCCGACCTGCTGGAGTTCCTCTACCGCGTGGCGCCGGACGCCGCGACGCGCAAGCGCATCCTTGTCGACAACCCCGCAACTCTCTTCGGATTCAAATGAAACTCCTCTCCTTCGAAGCCGCGGGCAAGGCCCGCTGGGGCGCGGTGGTCGGCGACGGCGTGGCCGACCTCTCCGCGCAGTACCCGAGCCTGCGCGACGCGCTCGGAAACCCGATCAAGGCGCCGGCGAAGGCCGACTTCGCGCTCTCCGAGATCGCGTACCTGCCGCCGATCCCGTTCCCCGAGAAGATCATCTGCGTCGGGCTCAACTACCGTGCCGCGGCCGAGGAGATGGGCGAGCCGGTGCCCGCCGAGCCCGTGCTGTCCGGCAAGTTCAACAACGCGCTCAACCACCATGGCGGCACGATCGCCGTCACCGGGCAGCAGACGCTGGAATTCGACTACGGGGCGTCGCTGGTCATCGTGATCGGCCGCACCGCCCGGCGCGTGGAGGAAGCCGCCGCGCTCTCGCATGTCTTCGGCTACTGCATCGGGCAGGACATCACGGCGCGCGCGCTGCAACGGCAGAGCTCGCAATGGCTGCTTTCCAAGACCGGCGATGGCTGGGGACCGCTCGGGCCCTGGCTGGTCACCGCGGACCAGGTGGACCCCACCGATCTGCGCATTGAATGCCTGGTCAACGGCGATTTCCGGCAATCGTCGAACACCGGAAACCTCGTGCATGATTGCCGCAGGCTCGTCAGCTTCGCCTCCCGCCACATCACGCTGCGGCCGGGCGACCTGATCTTCACCGGCACGCCGGACGGCGTCATCGCCGGCATCGACCCGGACCGGCGGGTCTGGCTGAAGCCGGGCGACCGCATCGTCACGCGCATCGCACGGCTGGGCGAGCAGGCGATCACCATGGCCTGACGCCCGGGCGTTTCGGGCATGCCCGAAACGTCGTAAGCGGGGCCCGCGTAGATTTGCCGCATGATGGAGCCGCACCTGCTCACCGACACGCTGATCGTCTTCGCCATCCTGACCGTGGCCGGGCTCGTGAAGGGCGTCGCGGGGTTCGGGCTGCCGACGGTCTCGCTCTCGCTCCTCGCGCTGACGCGCCCGCTGCCGGAGGCGATGGCGCTGATCCTGCTGCCGACGCTGGCGACCAACGTGGTGCAGGCCTTCGTCGGCCCCGCCATGCGCGCGGCGACCGCAAGGCTGTGGTCCTTCCTGGTGGTCGCGGCGGTCGCCTGCTGGTTCGGCACGGGCATTCTCGCGCGGTCGGATGCGCGGGTGCTGACGGGCATTCTGGGCACCGTGCTGGTCGTGGCCTCCGCGATCGCGCTCGTGACGCCACGGATGCCGGCACCGTCGCGGCGCGTGGAGGCGGTCCTGTCGCCGGTCATGGGCGGCGTCTCGGGCCTGCTCGCCGGCATGACCGGCAGCTTCCTGGTGCCGGCCGCGCCCTGGTTCCAGGCGATCCGGCTCTCGCGCGAGGAATTCATCCAGGGCTTCGGCATCGGCGTCGTGCTGGTGACGACGGTGCTCGCCATCGGCATGCGCGGCGAGGGCCTGCTGCCGGCGGAACTCGGCCTGGCGTCCATCGGTGCGCTGGTGCCGGCCTTCCTTGGCATGGAGATCGGGCGGCGGCTGCGCCTGCGGTTGAACGAGCTGCGCTTCCGCCAGGCGGTGCAGGTGGCGCTCGGGCTGATCGGGCTGTTCCTGGCCTGGCGCGGGCTGCGCTGAAGCGCGCGCCGGTCAGTAGAGGAAGCGTTCCTCCACCACCTTGCCGTCCTTGACGGTATAGAGCGCGACCTCGCGCATCTGCATGCGCTTGGCCGTCGCCTTCTCGCTGACATCCATGTCGAAGATCAGCGCGAATTGCTGGCCGTTGACGAAGGGGCCTTCGGTGTTGCCGCCATGGACCTCATGGTTCGCATACCACCAGGCGCTCTTGCCCTCGACCGCCGCGCGGCCCTTGGACACGGCCATCGGGCCTTCCATGGGTTCGAGGCTCACCACCGCGTCGGACCAGAAGCGCTCGCCGGCCTCGTGGTGCCTGCCCTCCTTGCACAGCGCTGCAAAGGCCTCGGCAACCTCGCGTGTCGTCATGGCGCGTTCCTCCGGGTTGGCAAGGGCGGAGCCTAGCGCGCTCCGCCCCATCCCCGGCATCACGCCGCCGCGCGTGATTCGGTCGGCGCAACGCGCCGCCCGTATCAGCCTGCCGGCTTCACCACGCTCGTCCAGCCATGCGGGTCGTTGCTGCGGCCGTACTGGATGGCGGTGATGGCATCGTAGAGCTTCTGCGTGACCTCGCCGGTCTCGCCGCCGTTGATCGTGACGTCCTCGCCCTTGTAGCCAAGCGTGCCCACGGGGGAGACGACGGCGGCGGTGCCCGTGCCCCACATCTCCTTCAGCGAACCGTTGCGCCCGGCCTCCATCACCTCGTCGATGCTGATCTGGCGCTCGGCGACCTTCATCCCCCAGTCGCGCATCAGCTGCAGCGCGGAGGCGCGCGTCACGCCATCGAGGATCGTGCCGGCGAGCGGCGGCGTGATCACCTCGTCGCCGATCCTGACCATGATGTTCATGGTGCCGACCTCGTCGAGGTATTTCCGCTGCACGCCATCGAGGTAGAGCACCTGCGTGTAGCCCGCCGCCGCGGCATCCCGCTGGCCGGACAACGACTGCGCGTAGTTCGCCGCCGTCTTCGCCTCCCCCGTGCCGCCGCGCACGGCGCGGACATGCTTGTCGGAGGCCAGGATCCGCACCGGCTTCACGCCTTCCCGGTAGTAGCTGCCGACCGGCGAGAGGATGAGGAAGTAGAGGCAGCTGTGCGCGGGATGCACGCCCAGCATGACATCCGTCGCGATGATGGTCGGGCGCAGATAGAGCGAGGTGCCCGCCTTGTGCGGCACCCAGTCGTGATCCAGCCCCACCAGCGCGTCGAAGCTCTCGCGGATGATGTCCACCGGCAGGTCCGGCAGGCACATCAGCTGGGCGGAGCGGTTGAAGCGCTGCGCATGGCGATCGGGGCGGAACAGCCGGATCTGCCCGTCGGCGCCGCGGAAGGCCTTGAGCCCGTCGAAGATCGCCTGGCCGTAATGCAGCACCGAGGTCGCGGGGTCGAGCGAGAGCGGGCCGTAGGGCTCGATCCGCGGGTTGAACCAACCCTTCCCTTCCTCGTAGTTCATCAGGAACATGTGGTCCGTCAGGACCTTGCCGAAGGCGAGCGAATCGTCCGCCGGCTTCTGCTTGGGCGAGGTGGTGGGAGTGATGGGGTACTGGCCCATGCCGCATGTCCTTCCGAAAACTTTTGTTCGTTGCGCGATCCCTGGGACAGCGCGATTCCCGTGCGGAGACCGGCCGCGGCCGGGGCGCCCATCGCCCCGCCACGCCAGTTCGCCGAAAGGAAACGCCGCGATCCCGGGTCGGTTCGCAACATCCTTGCTTCAGACCCAGGCAAGCTAGATCGGATCGGAAAAATGTGTCAATGATGCTGACCAAACAAGGAAGCACGGCAGCCATGTCGAACCAGGGGCCCAGCCCGGCCGAGCAGGCGCAGGACCGCGGCCCGGCGGCGGGGCGCAACCTGCTCTTCCTGCGCGAGGAGGAACTCCGCCTCGCCCAGGATCTTCTGTTCTTCGGCTACCGCGACTTCACGGCCGGCGCCGACGAGATTCTCGCGGGGCTGGGCATGGGGCGCGCGCATCACCGGGTCATCCACTTCGTCGGTCGCTCCCCCGGCATCACGGTCGGCGACCTCCTCGGCATCCTCGCGATAACAAAACAGTCGCTCGGGCGCGTGCTGCAGCCGCTGATCGAGGAAGGCTATGTGACGCAGATCCCCGGCCGCAGCGACCGCCGCCAGCGCCTGCTCTCGCTGACCGAGAAGGGCGTCGCCTTCGAACGCCAGCTCTTCGAGCGCCAGCGGGAGACCGTGATGCGCGCCTATCGCGAAGCCGGGCCCGACGCCGTCGAGGGATTCCGCCGCGTCATGCGCGGGCTGATGGGTGCCGATGCGCGCATGCGGCTCGAACGCCTGGAAGGCCCGCCGCGCACCGGCCCCGGAGGGTTGCGGCGATGAGCGAGACGACGCCCGGCGCCGAGGCGCCGCATCTCCTCGTCGTGGACGACGACGAGCGGCTGCGATCCCTGCTCCAGCGCTTCCTGACCGAGGAAGGCTTCCGCGTCACCTCGGCCGCCGATGCCGCCGCGGCGCGCCGCGCACTGGGCGCCTTCGCCTTCGACCTCATCGTGCTCGACATGATGATGCCGGGCGAATCCGGGCTGGAACTCACGGAAAGCCTGCGCCGTGAGGGCACGGAGGTGCCGATCCTCATGCTGACCGCGCGCGGCGCGCCGGACGACCGCGTGGCGGGCTTCGAGCATGGGGTGGACGACTATCTGGCCAAACCCTTCGACCCGCGCGAGCTTGCGCTGCGCATCCGCACCATCCTCCGCCGTGCGACCCAGGCGGCGGCGGCGGCCGCGCAGCCCCTCTCCTCCGCCCCCGTGCAGATCGGGCCGCGCTGGTTCGATATCGAGCGCGCGGAACTCCGCGGCCCCGAAGGCGTGGTGCGGCTGACGGGCGGCGAGGCCTCCCTGCTGCAGACCCTGGCGCGCCGCGCCGGCGAGATCCTGAGCCGCGAGGATATCGCCGAGGCGCTCGGCACGCCGGAAGCGGGCGAGCGCGCGATCGACGTGCAGGTCACGCGGCTGCGCCGCAAGATCGAGTCGGACCCGCGCGAGCCGCGCTTCCTGCAGACCATCCGCCACCGCGGCTACGTGCTGCGGCCGGGGGCGTGAGCCGCCTCGCCGCCCTGTTCCGGCGCCTGGTGCCGCGCGGCTTCCTCGCGCGGTCGCTGCTCATCATCCTCGTGCCCCTTCTCGTGCTGCAGACCGTGGCGCTGATCACCTTCTATGGCGGGCATCTCGACATCATTTCGCGCCGGCTCGCGCATGGCGTCGCCGGCGATGTCGGCATGGTCGTCGAATTGCTGCTGCGCCACCCCCAGCAGGAGGAACGCGCCTGGATCTTCCGCGAGGCCGCCTGGCGGCTCGACCTGACGCTGGCCTTCGAGGAAGGTGCGACGCTCGGCCCCCCGATGCAGCGCGGCGCATCCCTCCCCCTGCTGCCGCTCGAGGAGGATCTGGAGACCGCGCTGACGGAACGCGCGCGGCTGCCCTTCGACACCGACTGGCAGTCGGACAGCCGCAGCGTGATCATCCGCCTGCAGATGCCCGACGGCGTGCTGGTCATCGAGGCGCCGCGCAAGCGCCTGTTCTCCTCGACGCTCTACCTCTTCGTGCTCTGGCTCGTCGGCTCCTCGCTCCTGCTCTTCGGCGTCGCCGCGCTCTTCATGCGCAACCAGGTGCGCGCGATCCGGCGCCTGGCCGGCGCCGCCGAGGCCTTCGGCATGGGCCGTGACATCGGCCCTATCAAGCCGGAAGGTGCGACGGAGGTGCGCCAGGCCGGAATGGCGTTCAACCGCATGCAGGAACGCATCCGTCGCTTCGTCGGGCAGCGAACAGAAATGCTGGCCGGGATCAGCCACGATCTCCGCACGCCGCTCACGCGCATGCGGCTCGGCCTCGCCATGCTGCCCAGGGCGGCGCAGGAGGACGCGGCCGGGCTGCAGCAGGATGTCGAGGAGATGGACCGGCTGATCGGCGCCTACCTCGCTTTCGCGCGTGGCGAAGGCACGGAACAGGCCGTCGAGGCGGACCTCGTCGACATCGTCGAGGAAGTGGCGGCCCGCGCGCGGCGCGACGGCGCGACGATCGAGGTGACGGCGCCCGAGGAGCTCGTGCTGCCGCTCCGCGCCGATGCGCTCCGCCGCTGCCTCGGCAACCTGCTCGACAATGCGCGCCGGCACGCGAAGCGCATCGCGCTGGGCGTCGGCGCCGTGCCACGCGGCGAAGCCGGGCAATGGGCGCAGGTGACGATCGACGATGACGGGCCGGGCATCCCAGCCGAGACGCGGGAGGAAGCCTTCCGCCCCTTCGCGACCTTCACGTCCGGTGGCACGGGGCTTGGCCTCGCCATCGCACGCGACATCGCGCGCGCGCATGGTGGCGACATCGTGCTGGAGGACAGCCCGCTGGGCGGGCTCAGGGCGCGGGTGCGGCTGCCGGTGTGAGCAAGAAGGTTCGGGGGAGTGAACGCCCCCGCCACCCCCTCCTTTTTCTGATCGGGGGGCCGAATGGCGTCAGGCGGCGCCGATCCGCAGGGCGGTCCTTTCCTGCCAGCGGGCGCTGAGCCGCCGCCCGAGGGCGATGCCGGGACGCTCGACGAAGCGGTAGCCGAGTTCGGCCAGCACCAGCACCAGCGGCAGGGCGAGCAGCAGGCATAGCGTGTAGGCGAGCGTGCCCTGGCCGAACCAGGCCACGACATGCGGGTAGGCCGGACGCACCGCCGCGATCGACGGGATGTGGCAGAGATAGATGCTGTAGCTGCGCTCCCCCAGCCACACCGCAGCGCGGCAGGCCATGGCGCGCGATGGCCGCAGCCCCTGCCACAGGCAGAGCGCGGAGAAGGCGTAGCCCAGCAGCAGCAGGTCCGGATGCCCAGGCCTCACCAGCGGACGGCCGAGCGGCGAGAGGATGAAGATGAGGAGGCCCATCGCGACGGCAGCGGCGATCGTGGCCGCGCGCCCTTCCGCGGGCGTGCCGCGCACCCCGGCAAAGATGCGGAAGGCGACGAGCGCCACGACGAAGACCCAGAAATTGCTGGCAAGCGACATCAGCGGATAGTGCGTGCCGTCGCCGAAGATCGCGGTGAGCTCGATCCGCGCCCAGGCCGAGAACGCCGTCGCGAGCAGCGCCGCCACGGCCATGCCACCCAGGCTCCGGATCCGCAGGAGCAGGGGCAGGCAGAGGTAGAACGGCATTTCCACGCCGATCGTCCAGCCCGCCGGCACCAGCCCCGGCGCCCAGGCGGGGACGAAGTTGAAGGCGAAGCCGAACTCCGCCAGCACGCGCCCCATCCCCGGCCAGGGGCGGAAGACCAGCACGGGGATGATCAGCAGCCAGTAGAGCGGCGCGATGCGGAAGAAGCGCTTGATCAGATAGGGGCCGGGACGCTCCGCGGCATCCGGATTCGCCCAGGCCAGAGAGAAGGCCGAGAGCGCGAAGAACAGGTGCACGCCCAGGCCGCCATGCGTCGCGATCCAGGGCAGGAAGGCGGGGACATCGAGGAAGCCATAGGTGTGGACGTGATAGGCGAAGACCACCATGGCCGCCGCGGCGCGCAGCCCGTGCAGGCCGGGCAGCAGCTCGCGTCTCCCCTCCGTCATGCCGGCTCCTTCACCCCCGCCGCCCGGCGGGCCGGGCAAGGCCCGCCGCTATAACGGCGCTCGCCGGGTCGAGGAAGCCCGGGCTACCCGCGCAGGGCGTCCAGCCCGGCGCGACGCCGCGCATCCGCGATGGGTTCGCCCAGGATGCGGAAAGGGCCGATGCTGTTGGGGCCGGGTTCCAGCGGCCGTTCCGCGACGAGGGCAGGCGCGGCCCAGGACCGCGCCCGTGCCTCCGCTATTTCTTCACCATCCCCTTGATCTCCTCCATCGCCTCCGTGAAGCGGTGGTTGAGCAGCCCAAGCGCCTCCGCGTTGCTCTTCTGGATGAGGTCGCCGAGTTCCTTCATGTTCGCGACCGCCTTCTCATAGGCGGTCTTGGCGAGCTCGGCCTGCTTGGCGGCCTTTTCCTGCGGCGCGTCCGCGGTGGCGAGGGAGCGCATCGCCTCGGTCATCTCGGACATGGATTGCTGCAGGATTTCCATGTGCCGCTTGGCGACCGCCTGGGCGCCTTCCAGCGCGACCCGGTTGGCGGCCGACAGCGCCTCGATGTTCTTGCGCTGGGCCGCGGCGAAGGCCTCGAAGTCCAGCGTGGCGGGGAGGCGGAAATCCCCCATGAGGCGCATGAACTCGGCGTGGGGGGCGGGCTTGTCGGCCATGGCAACCTTCTCCGGCAATTGCTGAAACAGCATGCTAGACCCGGTCGCGCGCCAACCGCGACCGAATTCCCTGCCAAATTTCGGTTACGCTTTCCGCGCGGCGAGGCCGAGGCGCCGCGCCCAGTCGCCGGCGCGGGAGATCGCCTTGTCGGCCTCGGCCATGGTGTGGCCGAGATCGGCGCCCTCGTCCTGCTGCCAAGCGCGCAGCACGGCGAACCAGAGGGCCAACATGCCCTTGAGGCGGAGCGGCGCGAGCGCACCCCCGGCCTCGAGCCCGGCGGCCTCGAGCACCGCGCGCATCGAGCGCATGAGATCAGGCATCATGGCGAGACCGAGCAGCGGGTCGCGGCGAAGCGCCTCGGCGAAGGCCAGGATACCCGCACGGTGGGCCTGCAGCGCCTCGACCCGGCACATCAGCACGTCGTGCAGCCGGTCATGCACGCTGTCCTCCGCCCCGGCCGATACGGTCTCGCGCATCGCGCGGTCCACGAGGTCGAGATGGAGGCGGAGGATCGCGAGACGATCGGGGAAACGCTCGCGCAGTTCCGCGACCGGCACGCCTGCTGCGCCGGCGACGCGGCCGAGCGTGGTGCCGGCCCAGCCGCGCTCGGCGACCAGGGACCAGAAGGCGGCGATCAGGGCGCGGTCGGCGGGGAGGGTCTCGTCCATGTCTGGCAGATAGGCGCGCTAGGCCGCTTCGTCAGCCCGCGAGTCCGCGCGCGGGCATCAGCCCGCGAGCTCGCGCGCGCGGGCG
>JAYRQX010000144.1:0-1914 GCA_041910415.1 Acetobacteraceae bacterium
CGCTGCGGCGCGGGCCAGGCGATGCCCCCCGCCGTGCCCCCATCGGGCAGCGTCAGCGCGATCTCCGGCGCCGCGCCGGCATCGCCCGCGTTCAGCCAGTAGGTGTGCCAGCCCGGGGCGAGCCGCAGCCGCAGCGCGGCGCGGAAGGCCTCCCCCGGCGCGATCGTCGCGGCATCGGTGACCAGCGTCGCGGTGGCGCGGGCCGAACGCACGGCCTCGCTTTCCGCGGCCTGCACGGGCAGGGCGGCAAGGAGCAGGACGAGCAGGGCGGCCAGGCGCGGCATGGGCGGAGGCATAGAAGGGTCGGCGCATCAGGGGAAGCAAGCGACGCGGCGGAAACGGCCCTGCAATCTTTGGCCCGGCAGGGTTGCGCCATGCGCTGGGCCAGCTTCCTGCCGTTCCTGTTCCTTGCCGCCGGGGCAGCCGCCCAGGGATTGCCGGCCTGCGGCCCGGCGCGGGAAGGCCAGGTCGCCTGCGTCGCCAACCGCCTCTGTGCCCGCCGCTTCGAACGCGGCGGCAGCCTGGCCGGGCGGCCCGACCGCTGGGACTGGGATTGCGGCATCCTCCGCCCGGATTGCGCCGTCCCGCCCGCCGACCTGCCGCCGGCCGATCCGGCGGCGCCGGGGTTGATGGTCTTTCCCCAGGTCACCCTGCCACCCCCGCCGCGCCCCATGCCGCGCTGAGCCCGCGGGGCCTGCGCGGCGCCGGGGTTTTTGCTAGAGCCCCGCCCATGCTCCCCGAGCTTCCCATCCACGAGGCGCTGCCCGCGCTGCGCGCGGCGCTCGCCGCCGGATCGAACGCCGTGCTCGTCGCGCCCCCCGGCGCCGGCAAGACGACGATCGTGCCCCTGGTGCTCATGGGCGAGGATTTTGCTCGCGACCGGAAGATCCTGGTCCTTGAACCGCGGCGCGTCGCGGCGCGGGCGGCGGCGCGGCGCATGGCGCAGCTTCTGGACGAAGAGCTCGGCCACACCATCGGCTTGGCGACGCGGCTCGATCGCGCGGTCTCGGCCGCGACGCGGGTGGAGGTGGTGACCGAAGGGCTGCTGGTCCGACGCCTGCAATCCGACCCTGGCCTGGATGGCGTTGGCGCCGTGCTGTTCGACGAGGCGCATGAGCGCAACCTCGATACCGACCTGGCGCTCGCGCTCTGCCTGGATCTGCAACGCGCATTGCGCCCCGAGCTGCGGCTTCTCGCCATGTCCGCGACCATCGACGGCGAAGCTTTCGCGACCCTCATGGGCGGCTGCCCAACGATCAAAAGCCTGGGCCGCGCCTTTCCCGTGCAGGTCCAGCACCGGACGCGGGAGCTGAAGGACCAGCGCGAGCTGCCCGAAGCCATGGCCGGCGCGATCCGGGACGCGCTGCGGGCGCATGAGGGCGACGTGCTCGCCTTCCTCCCGGGCTGGGGAGAAATCCGCCGCACGGCGGAGCGCCTCGGCGGCATGGGCGCCGATGTGCTGCCGCTGCACGGCGAATTGCCGCCGGCGGAACAGGACCGCGCGCTCAATCCCTCGGACCGCAGGAAGGTGGTGCTGGCGACCTCCATCGCGGAAACCTCGCTGACCGTGCCCGGCGTGCGCATCGTGGTCGATGGCGGCTTCCGGCGCGCGCCGCGCCTCGATCCCGCGACCGGGCTCTCTCGTCTCGTCACGCTCCGCATCAGCCGCGCGGCGGCCGAACAGCGCGCGGGCCGCGCGGGCCGCACCGCGCCGGGGGTTGCAATACGCCTGTGGACCGAGGCGCTGCACCGCGGCCTGCCGCTGCAGGACCGGCCTGAAATCCTGGAGACCGAGCTTTCTTCTCTGGCGCTCGACTGCGCCGCCTGGGGCGCCGATCCTGCAGTGCTCGCTTTCCTCGACCCGCCGCCCACGGGCGCGATGGCCGCGGCGCGCACGCTGCTGCGCGACCTCGA
>JAYRQX010000145.1:0-6281 GCA_041910415.1 Acetobacteraceae bacterium
CCAGCGCCGCGCCGCCGCATCGCCCTCTCCGCCGCCGATCAGGTCCAGGATGCCGCCCACGGTCGCCGCCGGATCGGCATCCGCCAGACCCGCGGGCGCCACGGTGGGGCAGGCCCGGAAGCAGGCGCCGCAGCGCGTGCAGGCGGCCGCGATGTCCGCAGCGCGCGCGTGCAGGGAGGCGACGAAATCCGCCGGCGCCCCGTCGGGCATCAGAGGTCGGCCAGGCCGCCGATGATCTCGCCGATGACGTTGACCGCGCCTTCGGCCACCGCCACCGCGCCGTCCGCGATGACGCCGAGCGTGCCGTCCAGCGCCGCACCGACCACATCCGTCACCGCCTCGGCGCCGTCCACGGCCGCCTGGCGCTTGTCGTCCCGCGCCGCGGCCTCGGCCTCGCGCAGCGCCTGCTCGGCCTGGGCCAGCGTCTCGGGTGTCGGCGTGTCGTCCATGACCATGATCCCTGCCGGCTGGATGCCGGACGAGCCTAGAGCAGATCCCGATCAGATGGAATCATCTGGTCGGGTGAAGATGCTCGCAAAAACAACGGCGTAGAGCGGAAGCCGTGAGCCAATGCGAACGGCTTCCGCTCGAGCACAGACGCGGGCGCCGTCCCCGGCGATGAAGCGCTTCAGCCGAGCGCGGTGCCCCCCACCGTCAGGCCGCGCATCTTGAGCGTCGGCTGGCCGACGCCCACCGGCACGCCCTGCCCGTTCTTGCCGCAGGTGCCGATGCCGGGGTCGAGCGCCATGTCGTTGCCGACCATCGTCACCTTGGTCAGCGCATCCGGCCCGTTGCCGATCAGCGTCGCGCCCTTGACCGGTGCGGCGATCTTCCCGTCCTCGATCAGATAGGCCTCGGAGGCGCTGAACACGAACTTGCCCGAGGTGATGTCCACCTGCCCGCCACCGAAATTCACGGCGTAGAGCCCGCGCTTGACGCTGCCGATGATCTCCTCCGGGCTGTGCGCGCCGCCGGTCATCACCGTGTTGGTCATGCGCGGCATGGGGATGTGCGCATAGGATTGGCGCCGCCCATTGCCGGTGGAGGCGACGCCCATCATGCGCGCATTCTGGCGGTCCTGCAGGAAGCCCACCAGGATGCCGTCCTCGATCAGCGTGGTGCGCTGGGTGGGCGTGCCCTCGTCGTCCACCGTCAGCGAACCGCGGCGGTCCGGGATCGTGCCGTCATCCACCACCGTGACATCAGGCGCCGCGATGCGCTGGCCGAGCAGCCCCGCGAAGGCAGAGGTCTTCTTGCGGTTGAAGTCGCCTTCCAGCCCATGCCCGATCGCCTCGTGCAGCAGGATGCCCGGCCAGCCGGAGCCGAGCACGACTTCCATCTCGCCCGCCGGCGCCGCCACGCTGTCGAGATTGACGAGCGCCTGGCGCAGCGCCTCGTCCACGCCCGCCTTCCACTGCGCTTCGCCGAGCAGGCGGTCGTAGCCGTAGCGGCCGCCGGTGCCGAAGCTGCCGGTCTCGCGCCGCCCGTCCTTCTCCACCACCACCGTCACGCTCAGCCGCACGAGCGGCCGCAGGTCGGCCACGCGCGCGCCATCCGGGCGCAGGATCTGCACCGCCTGCCATTCGCCGGTCACGGACGCCATCACCTGCACGACGCGGCTGTCCTTCGCGCGGGCATAGGCGTCGAGTTCGCCGAGCAGGCGCGTCTTCGCCTCGAAATCATAGGCGAGCAGCGGGTTGTCGGCCGAATAGAGCTGCGCGTTGGTCTGCCTGGGGCCCACATCCAGCGCCCCGGACCGGCCCTGGCGCACCGCCTTCACCGTCTCCGCCGCGCGGCCGAGCGCCGCATCGGACAACTCGCCCGCATGGGCATAGCCCGCCGCCTCCCCGCGCACCGCGCGCAGGCCGAAGCCGCGCGTCGCGTCGTAGGAGGCGCTGCGGATGGTGCCGTCATCCAGCGCGATCGCCTCGCTCTCCCGGTATTCGAGGTAGAGCTCCCCGTCCTCGCACCCCTCCGTCGCGTCATGCAGGCGGCGTTCGGCGGCGTCGCGGTCGAGCAGGTCGAAGAAAAGCCGGTCGGTGACGGCGAGGGCGGTCATGCCGTGGCTCCCTGGGGACGGATTGCGGGGGTGGCGGGATCACGCGCCGGGACAGGCAGGCTGAGCGTGGCGACGGTGCCCTGGCCAGGCTGGCTCTCCAGGGACAGGGTTCCGCCCTGCGCCTCCGCGAGGACCCGGGCGAGGTGAAGGCCGATCCCGGATCCGGCGTAGCGACGCGCCAGCCGGTCGTCGAGTTGCGTGAAGGGTTCGAAGGCACGGGCGACATCGGCGTCGGGCATGCCGATTCCGGTGTCGATCACCGCGAAGCGCACGCGGCCTTCGCCTTCGACCACGTCGAGGCAGACTTTCCCCCCCGCGGGCGTGAACTTCACGGCGTTGGACAGCAGGTTCAGCAGGATCTGGCGGAGCCGCGGACCGTCGGCCCTCACCATCGGCAAGCCCTCGGCGATGCGCACCTCCAATGTGAGCCCGGCCTCCGCGACGCGCTCGCGCATGACGGCCGCGGCCTCCGCCGCGACGGCGCCGGGGGCGACGCTGGCGACCGTGACCTGGAGCTGCCGCGAATCCGCGCGCGCGACGTCGAGGATGTCGTCGATCAGCGCGCGCAACTGCCCTGCGGCCTCGAGGATCGCGTGGCCATACGCGCGCGATTCCGCCGCCGATCCGTCCTGCGCGGCGAGGAGCTCGGAAAAGCCGGCGATCGCGTTGAGCGGCGTGCGCAGCTCATGGCTCATGGTGGCGAGGAACCGGGACTTCACCTGGCTCGCCGCCTCCGCCGCCGCGCGCGCGGCCTCGAGTTCGGCGCGGATCGCGTAGTCGGCGGACACGTCGCTGTAGGTGCGGATATAGCCGCCATTCGGCATGGCATCGGTCGTCACTTCCAGCATGCCGCCATCGCCGCGGCGGCGGACATAGCGCTGCGGAACCGCCCAGCCGAGTTCCTCGCGCAGACGCCCGCGGTGCGCCGTCTCCTCGGGTTCGCCGAACTCGCCGCGATCCTCCTGCAACCGGCGCAGCGCCTCGATCGAGGTTCCCGGCAGCATCTCCTCCGGCCGCAATCCGCTCATCCGCGCCGCCAGCGCGTTGGCCGCCACCACGCGACCCTCGTCGTCGAACAGGCAGACGCCGTGGCGGATGTTGTCGAGCATTCCCTGCAGCTGCCGCGAACGGTTCTCGGCCTCGGCCTCGGTCGCCGCCAGTCGCGACACGTCGCTGAGCACGACGACGAAGCCGCCGTCGTCCACGGGATCGGAGCTGACCTCGAGCACGACGCCGTCCCGGCGGCTGCGGCGGTAGCTGAACGGAACGCTGCGGTCGGTCGCGATGACGCGCTCGGCATGGCTGGCGTCGAAATCGCCCGCCCGGACGGCGTCGGCCATGATCTCCTCGATCAGGCGGCCGACCCGGTAGGCCGACGCCGGCAGGCCCGACAGCCGCGCGGCGAGGGTGTTGCTCGCGATCAGGCGCCGGTCGCGACCGAACAGCACGACGCCGAAGCGCATGTTGTCGAGGATGGATTGCAGCAGGTCCGCGCGGCGCTGCGCCTCCTCCTCGGCGAAGGCGAGGGCGGTGATGTCCACATGCGTGATGACGAACCCGCCGTCGGGCGTGGGGTCGGAGGCCACTTCGAGCATCCGTCCGTCCAGGCCGCGGCGGGTGTGCCGGCCCGGCTCGGACCGGTCCGCATCCCTGAGCTCCCGGTACACGGCATTGCCTTCCTCGCCGCTGCCGAAGATGCCATGTTCATGCATGTCGCGCAGCAGGGCGTCGAATTCGAGCCCCGATTGCAGGCCGCCCGGGTCGAGCCCCGCCATGCGCTCGGCCAGCCCGTTCGCGGCGATCAGCCGGCGATCGGGCCCGAACAGCATGATGCCGTGCCGCATCGTCTCGAGCATGGTCTCGAGGATGGTGGTGCGCCGCCGCGCCTCGTCCTCGGCGTGGTAGATCGCGGTGATGTCGGTGACGACGGCGATGTGGCCGCCATCGGGCAGCCTTGCGGTGCGGGTGTCGATGGCCGTGCCGTTCGGGCGCAGGCGCTGCGTCGCGCGCGGGCGGCCGCGGAGGATGGCGATCTGCACCCGGGCGATGTCCGACGGATCCCCCGGTCCGTATTCGCCATTCTCCGCGAGCCGGCGGATCATGTCGTCGAGATGCTCGTCGAGGGCGGCGGGCGCGCCGTCCATGATGCGCCGGTAGGCGTCGTTCATCATCGAAACGCGCCACTCCGGCCCGAAGACGCAGACGCCGTGCGGCAGCGCGGACACGATCGCCTGGAGCATCGCGGCCCGCCCCTGGGCCTCGTCCTCGGCGCGCTTGAGCGCGGTGATGTCCGTCGCCTCCACCACGAAGCCGCCATCGGGCGTGGGGGCGCTGGCCAGGCGGATCACGGTGCCGTCGGGCCGCCGGTGCTGCGCCTTCCTCCCCCCGCGCTCCTCGCCCGACAACGTCGCCGCCAGGGCCTCGGCCTCCTCGCGCTCATGGAACTCCTCGGCCGCGTGGAGACGCCGCATGAGCTCACCGAGCTCGGGATGATCCGACAGCATCCCGGCATGGGCGCCGATCAGCGCGGCGAAGGCCGGATTGTGCAGCACGAGGCGGCGGGAGGCGTCGTGCAGCGCGACGCCGCCGCTGAGCACCGCGAGCGCCGCTTCCAGCCGGGCGGCGCGGTCGCGCATCTCCATCTCGCCGGTCTTCTCGCGCGTCACCTCCCGCGAGGTGCCGATCCACCCGCCGCCCGCCAGCGGGTAGGAGGCGACCTCGAACCACCGCCCCGGGGTGGATTGCCGCACGCGGCGAAACGGCCGCGTGCGGTCGATCGCGAGCGCCGCCCTGACCTGCGCTTCCGGATCGCCGGGGCCGTAGAAGCCGCGATAGGCGAGCACGCGCAGGACACCCTCGGCGCCGGTGCCGAGCGCGATCGCGCTCCGGTCGATCCGCGCGAATTCGAAGGTGCGGGCGTTGCTGTAGACGAGGCGCTGGTCCGCGTCGAAGGCGATCACCGCCATCGGCAGCGCGTCGAGAATGGAGCGGGCCTGCTCCTCGCTCATCGCGCGCGCCGCAGCGCATGCAGGGCCAGCACCGCCGCCGAGAGGACCAGGACGGCCACGGCCTGATGCAGCGTGCCGAGGGAGACGGGGACCACGGCGATCAGCGTCGCGATGCCGAGGGCGTATTGCAGGAGAACGCTGCCGGCCAGGCCGAGCACGCCCGTCCGCGCCGCCCCGGGCGGCAGGCTGCGCCAGGCACGCCAGGCGGCGAAGCCCGCCACCAGCAGCGTCGCGGTCGCGAGAAGGCGATGGTTGAACTGAACGGCCAGCACGTTGGAGGTCATGTTGTGCCAGGCCGGGCTGAGCTGCCAGTAGCCGTCAGGCAGCCATTGTCCGTCCATCAGCGGGAAGGTGTTGAAGGAGAGCCCTGCGCGGATGCCGGCGACGAAGCCGCCGGCCAGCATGGTGAGGACGGCGAGCCCCGCCGCGGCATGCACCCAGGGCTTCAGCCGGGTCTCGGCCGCCGTCGGCGCCGGTTTCGGCCGCAGCAGGTCGAGCGCCGTCCAGAGCAGGGCCGCGTAGAGGACCAGGGCGAAGCCCAGATGGATCACGAGCCGGTAGGGGGAGACCGCGGTGCGGTCGGCCTCGAACCCCGAGGCGACCATGAACCAGCCGACCGCGCCCTGCATGCCGCCGAGCGCCAGGAACAGCAGGAGCCGCCGC
Organism: Acetobacteraceae bacterium; assembly: GCA_041910415.1. Lineage (GTDB taxonomy): Bacteria > Pseudomonadota > Alphaproteobacteria > Acetobacterales > Acetobacteraceae > JAYRQX01. The sequence continues at coordinate 5,731 of JAYRQX010000145.1, forward strand.
CCGTAGCCGGATGGAATGGCCCCGCGCAGCCAGAACCAGGCGAGCCCGCCCGCATAGGCGAACCCGATCAGGCGTCCCCAGAAACGATGGATCCATTCGAGCCAGAAGATCTGCTTGAAGCCGTCCAGCCCGAAGCCGGCATTCACCAGCTGGTATTGCGGGATGGTGCGGTAGAGATCGTAGAGACGGTTCCATTCGGCGTCCGACAGCGGCGGCAGGATGCCGCGCAGCGGCGCCCATTCCATGATGGAGAGCCCCGATCCCGTCAGCCGCGTCGCGCCGCCGATCGCCACCATCGCCCAGACCAGGCCGGCGACCGTCAGGAGCCAGACCGCAACGGTGCGCCGCTGGCGCTCCTCGGCGCGGGACGGGCTGGCGGGGGTGGGGCTGTCGAAGGGCATCGGCGACCAATATAGGCGAGTTCGCGGAAAATGCTTGAGCCGCCGTGCAGGGACAAGGGCGCCTTTCCGGCCAGCCGCGCGATCCTTGTCCTTCGCCGCCCGGGCTGCTACCGGCCAGGGCATGGTTGCGAACTCATCCGCCGGGTGCGC
>JAYRQX010000146.1:0-5648 GCA_041910415.1 Acetobacteraceae bacterium
GTTCCAACACGTCCTCGGGCCAGGTCGTGACGCGGCGCGTCTCCAGGCTCACGCAGAGATAGAGCACCTCGTTCTGCGCGACCTCCCAGCCTTCCCGGGCGTGGACCATCACGTGGCGCGCGAGGAAGCGCTTCTCGTCGAAGGCGAGCAGCTCGCTGTCGCAGGCGAGCGGCGTGTCGAGCACGACCTCCCGCGTATAGGCCTGCCAGGATTCCGCGCAGAAGGTGCCGAAGCCCCGCGCGCGGAAGGTCGGGCCCAGATTGAGCTTCGGCCACAGCACGTCGGAGGCCATGTCGAAGGCGACGAGGTAGTAGGCCAGGTTCATGTGCCCGTAGTGGTCCACCCATTCGGGCTTCACGCGGGTCAGCAGGGGACGTTGGATGCTCATGCGTTCTTCTGATCCGCCAGCACGCTGGCGACGGGTGTCTCGCGGAACCCGTCGGTGCGTGCGCGAAGGTTGGATGTGATGCAGACGTCCAGGATGGCGGCGTCCTCGCCGGAACGGACCGCCGATACCAGCTCGGGCACCATCTCGAGGATCGCGCCTTCGCGCACGGGCACCGCGCCGACCTTGCGCAGTTCCATGCGCCGGAACTGGATGGGCGTGCAGGTGCCCGCGGACAGGCCGCAGCCGAAGCTGCCGCGTCGGATATCCTCGAGCGTCGGCGGTTCCGGGAAGACGCGGCCCAGGACGCAAAGCCGATACCAGGCGAGGTAGCCGAACGCCCGGTCGCGCTCGCACACCACGCCGGCGCCCCAGCCATCCTGCCCGCGCCAGGTGGGATCGGCCTCCTTCGCCGGGAAATGCGCGTTGATGCCCTGGCCCTTGCAGGTCGGGAAGACGAAGCAATCCCCGACCTCCATCAGGAAGGGCTGCGGTCCGCGCAGGACCGGCCGCTTCGTCCCCGGCACGGGCCCGCGCAGCAGCGTCGCGCGCAGCGCCTCGAGCATCGCGGCGCGCTTGCGCAGGAGGGCCGGCGCCATGCCGAGCGCTTCGCAGTTCGCGAGATCGCGGCCGCCGTCGATGATGGCGACCGCGCGGTCGCGCGCGACCGGGCAGTCGATGCCAAGCCGCGTGAAGCGATCGCCGAGGACCAGCCAGAAGACGCTGTGGCCTTCGTCCTCGGGATCGGTCGCCATGGCGCGATGGCGGTCGGTGAGCATGGCCAGCAGCGCATCGGGGCCGAGCGGCAGGCGCGCCACGGCGGCGATGATGCCCTTGAGGTCGCGCGCGACGTCATCGGCATAGAGCCCCGCTCCCCAGGCGCCCATCGCTCACCCGCCCTTCGGGACCTGCCCGCGCGTCAGTGGATTTCCTCGGCCTTCGACAGCGCCTCGCGCAGCTTCGCGATGGTGAAGTCGCGCCCACGCGCCATGTCGAGGATCACCTTCTCCTTCCTCGTCAGCAGGTCGATCGCGGCCGGGATCCTGCGCACGCTGTCATGCGGGATGACGACCGCGCCGTGATGGTCGGCGTGGATGACGTCGTTGTGCTTCACGCTCATGCCATGCACCGTCACATCGAGGTTCAGCGCGACGGAATGCACGAAGGCGTGGGACGGGTTGACCACGCCGGCGAGGCCCTGGAAGCCCGGCGCCCAGGCCTCGATGTCGCGGATCGAGCCGTTGGTGATGACGCCCTGCGCGCCGAGGCCGAGATGCACGGCGCTGTTCACCTCGCCCCAGAAGGCGCCGGTCCCAGGCGTGTCGTCGAGGTCCTGCAGCACGACGATGGTCGGCAGCGGCGCGTCGGCCACGTATTCGTACCAGGCGATGCGCATCGCCTTGTCGCCGTCCTTGCCGCGGCCCGATCCGACCGCCGCGCGAATCGTGCCCGTGCGCGCGAGGCCGCACATCGGCGGAAGGCTGCGGTTGGCGGCGACGAAGGGGCGCACCGTGAAGCCATGGCCGCGGCGTTCGGGATTGGTGACTTCGAGCGCGTTGCAGATCGTGGGCGTGTCCCATTGGCGCAGGATCTCGAGATCGGCGGCGGTGATGGGCGGTGTGCTCATGGATGGGGTCCTCCGGATGCCGCGCAGTCTCCGATGCCTGATGCCATTGGTCAAAGGCGCCCCTTGCACGGCCGCTGACGCGCCACTACAGGATTGAATGAGCAGAACGCGCGCAACAAAGCACTCGTCACGTCTTGATCTGAACAGCTATTCAATATTCGTCGGTATTCTTCTCGTATTGGCAACGCCGGCACTGGCCCAGCGGTCGCCGCACAGCAGCGGCGGCCATGTCACCTCGGACTCGCAGGACGCGATCTGGCCCGAGATGGCCGCGGCGCTCGACCGCGAACAGGAACGCGGCTGGCTGCTGCGCGGCTCCGCCACCTTCGTCACGCAGATGCACCTGCCCTTCCGCGCGCCCTATGAAGGGCCGCGGTCGCTCCGGAACGGCGCGCTGCAGGCCAACACATTCTCCATCGACCTCACCATCGGGCGGCGGCTGTGGGAGGGGGCGGAGTTCATCGTCGTACCGCAGTTCACGCGCGGCTATGGCCTCTCCGGCACCTCCGGCATCGCGGCCTTCCCGAATGGCGAGGCCTTCCGCCTCGGCAGCACCGCGCCGGTCGGCTATTTCACGCGCGCCTTCTTCCGCCAGACCATCGCGCTGTCCGAGGATACGATCCCGGCGGATGATGACGACCCGCTCCGCTTCAACACGCCGCTGCCGCGCGAGCGCATCACCATCACGGCGGGAAAATTCGCGGTCTTCGACATCTTCGACGACAACCGCTACGCGCATGATCCGCGCACGCAATTCCTGAACTGGGCCTTCGTCTCCGCAGGCGCCGCGGACTGGGTGAACGACGCCCGCGGCTTCACGAACGGCGCCACGATCGAATGGGAGAACGGAAGCTGGGCGGTGCGCGGCGGCGCCTTCCAGGTGGCGCGCGACGTCAACTCGCTGGCGCTCGATCCCACGCCGCTGCGCGGCTGGCAGGCACTGCTGGAAGTGGACCGCTTCTGGTCCCTGGGCGGCCATCCCGGCGCGCTCCGCGTACTGTACTCGGCCTCCCGCACCAACTCGGCGCGCTACCGCGACATGATCGCGACCGGCTTCGACGAGGCCGCCTACGAGACGCTGCGCAACTACCGCGTGAAGCACAATGTGGTGGTGAATTGGGAGCAGGAGATCACGGCCCATCTCGGCCTGTTCAGCCGGCTCTCCTGGAATGACGGGCGCAGCCAATCCTGGATGTACACGCAGATGGACCGCGCGATCTCGGCGGGCGCGGCGATCCGTGGCGAGGCCTGGGGGCGTGCCGGCGACACGGTGGGCATCGCCGCCAATCTCGGCTGGATCAGCAGCGCGCAGCGGAACTTCCTGGCAGCCGGCGGCGTCGGCTTCATCGCCGGCGACGGTCGGCTCCGCTACGCACCGGAGTTCGTGAGCGAGGCCTATTACGACACCCACCTGGCACCGGGGATCAACCTGACCGGCGACGTGCAGTTCGTCGCCAACCCCGCCTTCAACGCGGATCGCGGTCCCGTCGCGCTGTTCGCCCTCAGGCTGCGCGCGGCCTTCTGACCGGCCCTGCATGACGCTTCCATGGCAAGGCCCGATTGATCGTTGCCAGGGCGTGCGGCAGCGCCTAGCAGCCATTCATGCGGCGTTGCCTCGCCCTTCTCGTGCTTCTGCTCGCCCTGCCCGGCCCCGCGCTGGCGCAGTCCACCGTGCGCGGCCTTGCGGCGCCCATCTATCAGCCGAATGTGGACTCGCTCATCCCCGGCGCCGAGGAATGGCTGGCGCGGCGGGAGGAGGAGGGCTGGCTGATCCGCGGATCGCTGAACTTCATCTGGCAGGCGCATCCGCCCTTCCGCTCTCCCTACCGGGGGCCGAACTCCATGAGCCCCGGCGCGGCCCAGGAGAACACGCTCTCCATGGACCTCGTGCTCGGCCGGCGGCTGTGGGAGGGGGCGGAGTTCATCATGGTGCCGCAATTCTCGCGCGGCTACGGCTTCTCCAACGCCCGCGGCGCGGCGGCCTTTCCGAACGGCGAGGCCTTCCGCCTCGGCAGCGACGCGCCGATCGGCTATTTCTCCCGCGTCTTCCTGCGCCAGACCATCCCGCTCTCGGGCGACACCGAGGGCAGCGACGATGACCCCATGCGCTTCGCGGGGCCGCTCGCGCGGGAGCGCATCACCATCACGCTTGGAAAAATCTCGGTCTGGGATTTCTTCGACGACAACCGCTATGCCCATGACGCGCGCACGCAGTTCATGAACTGGACGCTGGTCGGCGCCGGCGCCTTCGACTACGCCGCCGATGCGCGCGGCTACCCCAACGGCATCGCGATCGAATGGGAGAACGGAAGCTGGGCCACGCGCGCCGGCGCCTTCCAGGTGGCCCGCGACGTGAACGGCCTGGCGCTGGACCCCACGCCGCTGCGCGGCTGGCAGGCGATCGGCGAGGTGGACCGCTTCTGGCACATGGGCGACCGCCCCGGCGCGCTGCGCGTGATCGCCGGCGCGTCGCGCACCAACTCGGCCAACTGGAACACGCTGACCGGCGTGATCGGGGACGATTTGGCCGCGGAAGCCGCGCGCAACTACCGCGTGAAGTGGATGGCGGGGCTGAATTTCGAACAGGAAGTCGCCCCGCATGTCGGGGTCTTCGGGCGCCTCTCCTGGAACGACGGACGCTCGCAGAACTGGATGTTCACCGAGATGGACTGGGCGATCTCGGGCGGCGTCTCGGTGAACGGCGCGCGCTGGAATCGCCCCGGCGACACCTGGGCGCTCGGCACCAATATCGGCGGCCTCTCGCCCCAGCACCGGCGCTTCCTGGAAAACGGCGGCATCGGCTTCATCGTGGGCGACGGGCGGCTGAACTACCGGCCGGAATGGATCACCGAAACCTATTACGACATGCGGCTGGGCCCCGGGATCAACGGCGCGGTGGACTACCAGCTGCTCGTGAACCCCGCCTACAACGCGGATCGCGGACCGGTCTCGGTGTTCAGCCTGCGACTGCGCGCGGCCTTCTGATCCACGTCAGTCCACCTGCACCTGGCCGTTCCTCACCACGCGCAGCCAGCGCGCGCGTTCGTCATGCACCAGGCGCGCATAGGCATCGGGCGGACCGCCGCGCGGCGTCGTGCCGCGTTCGGAGAGCTGGCGCCGCAGCGCCGGATCGGCCAGCGCGGCCTGGGAAGCCTGGGACATGCGCGCGACGACGGCGTCGCTCGCCGATCTGTGCGCGTGCAGCCCGAACCAGGCCTCGGCCTCGAACCCCTCCATGCCGAACGCGGCGCCGAGTTCCGACAGCGCCGGCACATCGGGCAGGTCGGGCAGGCGTTCGCGCGACGTGACGGCGAGCGGCACGACCAGGCCGTTGCGGATCGGCGGGATGGCGGTGGTGAGGTTGTCGATCAGCGTGTCCACCTCCCCCGCGATCACCGCGGTCATCGCGGGCCCGGCGCCGCGATAGGGCACGTGCTGGATGCGCGCGCCGGCCATCTGGTTGATCAGCTCCCCGGTCAGGTGGGTGGAGGTCCCGTTGCCGGCCGAGGCGAAATTGCGCATGCCGGGATTGGCGCGCGCATCGCGCAGGAAGGCGCGCACATCGCCGCCCGGCACCTTGCGGGGGTTGGCCAGCCAGACATTCGGGACGGTGATCAGCAGCGAGACGGCGCGGAA
>JAYRQX010000147.1:0-3439 GCA_041910415.1 Acetobacteraceae bacterium
GGCATCGGCTTCGGCCTGCTGCTCCGCCGCCTGCTCGGCACGAGCTGACGGCGCGGGGTGGGCAGGGCGCGGCGGCGGCGCTAGCCTCCGGCGCACGAAACGCCGGATGCCCTGACATGACCGAAACCGCTCCCTTCGACCGCGTGATCCGTGGCGACCTCGTCCTTCCCGACCGCGTCCTGCGCGACGGCTACCTCGCCATCCGTGGGGAGACCATCGCGGCGATCGGCGAGGGAATGCCGCCGCCGGCCGCCGAGACCGTGGACTTCACGGGCAAGCTGGTGCTGCCGGGGCTGGTGGACGGGCACATGCACACCTCCTCCTCCCGCGGCTGGCCGGGGATCGAGGGCGCGTCGAAATCGGCGGCGGCCGGCGGCGTCACCACCTGCGTGGACATGCCCTATGACGTGCCGCGGCCGGTCACGGATGCGGGCATCCTCCGCGAGAAGATCGAATACGTGAACCGGCTGTCCCATGTGGACATGGCGCTCTACGGCACCATCACGAAGACGGGCGGCGTCGATGCGATCGCGGGGCTCGCGGAAGCGGGCGTCTGCTCCTTCAAGCTCTCCACCTATGAATATGACGCGGTGCGCTTCCCCCGCATCGATCACCCCACCATGGTCGCGGCCTTCGCGGAGATTGCGAAGACCGGGCTGATGGTCGCGATCCACAACGAGGACCAGGAGATCGTCGTCCGGCTGACGGAAGAGGCGAAGGCCGCCGGCCACACTCAGCCGATCTGGCATTGCCGCACCCGCCCGCCGCTCTGCGAGACCATGGCGGACCTGGAAATCTTCGAGATCGGGCTGGAGACCGGGGCGCATGTCCACATCGCCCATTCGTCGCTCGCCCGCGGCTTCGAGATCGCCGAGGTGTTCCGCCGCATGGGCGGCAAGGCCTCGGGCGAAGCCTGCATCCAGTATCTCTGCATGACCGAGGAGGACATCATCCGCCTCGAAGGCTTCGGGAAATGCAACCCGCCCTTCCGCACCAAGGACGAGGTGGCGCGGATGTGGGACGCCTTCGCGGCGGGGCAGATCGCCTATGTCTCCACGGATCACGCGCCCTGGCCCTATGAGAAGAAGAAATACACCGGCGATATTTTTGCCTGTGGCGCGGGCCTGACGGGCCTGCAGTCCTTCGCGCCGCTGATGTACACGCTGCTGACCGAGCGCTCGCTGCCCGCCACGCTGATGGCGAAATACTGCGCGGAGCGGCCGGCGAAGTTCCACGGGCTGTTCCCGAGGAAGGGCGCGCTCCGCGTCGGATCGGACGCCGACCTGCTGGTGCTGGAGACCGGCGACTTCACCTTCGACGCGCGCGAGATCCAGGACCAGGACGACGCGAAATGGTCGCCCTATGACGGCCGCCATATGTCGGCCCGCGTCGCCGCCACCTACCTGCGCGGGCGCTGCATCTGGAACGGCTTCGAGGTGCTGGCCGTCCCCGGCACCGGCCGCTTCGTGCCGCGCCAGCATGGCGGCAGCTATATCGGCGAGGACTGAGTGCAGAGGCCACCCAGCCAGCGCTGGATCAAGCGGCCGCCCCGTCCTTCGCGCGGCAGCCGCCACCACGCGCCGCCGCCGCCGCGCGCGAAGCCGAAGGCCATCCACCTGGCGATCGCGATCGGTGTCGGGCTGGTGGCCGGCGCGCTGGCGGCGACGGCGACGATCACGCTCGGCGCGCGCGAGGGGCTGCCGGGATTGCTGTCGGGCATCGCGATGTTCGGCGGCGCGCTGCTGACCTGGCGGGCGCTGGGATTCACGGTGGACGATCTGCGGCGGTTCTTCCGCTGACATGCCCCCACCCCCGGGCAAACGCAGGGCGGTTGCCCTGCCCCCCCCCGCTGACGCAGGGGAGGGCGCGGCTCCCTCCCCTGTGAGCGAAGCGAACGGGGGAGGGCCGGGGTGGGGGCATCACACAGCGCACCCCGGCTTGACCCAACCGCAGCCCCGGTCTTGTTAACCCCCGACAAGCCCTGCCCCGAAGACGGACTCCCCCCATGACCAACCGCACCCTCCGCGTCGCCGGCGCCCAGATGGGCCCGAACCAGAAGGCCGACAGCCGCCGCGCCATCCTCGACCGCATGATCGCGCTGCTGGAAAAATCGGCCGCCGAGGGCGCGAAGCTCGTCGTCTATCCCGAACTCCCCTTCACCACCTTCTTCCCGCGCTGGCTTTTTTCGACGTCCCAGGAACTCGATGAGTACTTCGAACGCGCGATGCCGAACCCGAACAACCAGGCGCTGTTCGACCGCGCGCGGGAGCTCGGCGTCGGGATGCATCTCGGCTTCGCGGAGCTGACGCCCGAGGGCAAGCGCTACAACACCGCCATCACCACCGGCCCCGACGGGGCCGTGCTCGGCAAGTACCGCAAGATCCACCTGCCCGGCACGGTGGAACCCCGCGCAGGCGACCGCTTCCAGCAATTGGAGAAGCGCTACTTCGAATACGGCGACCTCGGCTTCCCCGCCTTCTACGGCCCGCAATCCTGGGGCAGGCCCATCCTCGGCATGCTGATCTGCAACGACCGCCGCTGGCCGGAGGGCTGGCGCTGCTACGGGTTGCAGGGCGTGGAGCTCATGCTCATCGGCTACAACTCCGCGGCCTACGACCCCATGGGCGGGACCACGGAAGACGCCTCGATCCGCACCTTCCACTCCACCCTCGCCGCGCGGGCCAACGCCTACATGAACGCGACCTGGGCCGTCTCGGTCGCCAAGGCGGGCAATGAGGACGGCTCGGGGCTGATCGGCGGCTCGGTGATCGTCGATCCCAACGGCATGATCGTGGCCGAGGCGATGTCGCTCGGCGACGAGGTGATCGTCGCCGATGTGGATTTCGACGCCTGCCGCCAGGGCAAGGAGAAGATGTTCAACTTCGCCGCCCATCGGCGCCCGCAATGGTACAAGATGATCACGGAACGCGTGGGCGCCGTCCCGCCGCCCTGAACCCTGCCTTGCCGCTCCCTGCCGGCGCCCTAAACTCCCGATCAACGAAGGTTCGGAGGAGGCGGGCGCCATGGACGGCATCCTGACAGGCACCACGGCCGAGACGGCCGCGCGCGAATGGCTCGACCGCTTCGCCGCGGCCCTCGCGAGCGGTGACCCGGCCCGCATCGCGGCGCTCTTCGCGACCGAATGCCACTGGCGCGACATGCTGGCCTTCACCTGGGACCTGCACACCACCTCGGGCGCGGAGGCCATCGCCGCGCGCATGCTGCCCGCCCTGGCGGGCATCCGGCCGCGCGACATCGCGCTCGCCGCCGGCCGCACGCCGCCGCGGCGCTTGAGCCGCGCGCACACCGACTGCATCGAGGCCATCTTCGCCTTCGAAACGGAGACCGGCCCCTGCAACGGCGTCGTGCGCCTGGTGAACGAGGGCGGCACGCCCCGCGCCTGGACGCTGATGACCGCGCTCGACGAGATCCGCGGCCA
>JAYRQX010000148.1:0-3844 GCA_041910415.1 Acetobacteraceae bacterium
CCTTGATCTCGGCCTTCTCGCCCTTGTAGCGCTTGATCTTGCCGAACAGCACGATCTGCATCGCGCCCAGCATCGCATCCGGCGTCGCGCTGCCTGGTCCCTGCTCGGCCACCAGCGGCCCGTGCGGCAGCTTGACCACGCGCCGCGCCGAAAGCCCCAGCGCGCGGAGCCGGTCCAGCCCCTGTTCCGTGTGCACGATGATGCGGTCGCACAGCGCGTAGCAGGCGGCGATGCCGCTCGCCTGCAATCGGGCACTGGCGTTCCCGTTGAAGGGCTCGCTGTCGTGCAGGGTGAGCACGACCGGTGCAATGCGTCGCATCTCCTTCATGAACATCCGGTCGAGCGCGGGCAGCGGCAGCCATTGCAGATGAATCACATCGGGCCGGATTGCCTGGAAGCGACGCAGGAGCCGGCGGAGCGAGATGCCGTGATCGACGCCCTTGAGCGCCAGGCGAAGCGCCCGCGGGCCGGCCGCGACGAGACGATGCTCCGCGATCCGGTAGAACAGCGGTTCCAGTTCCAGCGTGCCGGCGTCGCCGTCGTCATGCCGCGGCTGCCGTCCGACCAGCACGACGCGATGCCCCGCGGCTGCGAGGCCGCCCGCCAGCATGCGGTCATAGGGCAGGGTGAAGAGCGAGGGATCGACCAGCGCGATGCGGAGGCCAGGCTTGCCCGGTCGGCGATCCGCAGGCGCACGGTTCGTGTCGATCTCCGCGATGGAGGTCATGCGATCCAGCGCGGTCGTGTGGTTGCACGCCATGCCGGGACGCTAGGGGTTCAAGGGCGTCGTCAACAACGACGCCCGCGATGCCAATGTCGTGAGCCCGGGTTCCGAACGCGACGCCCTGCGCCCGCGGTGGATCGGAGAAGCGCTGAAGCATTGGATGGGTGGCGACGTGGCGCGATCGAGCCGGCGCATCGCTCGGCCGTACAACATGTCCGGAGGGGATCGCGCGGTCGCCGGGCTGGCGCTGTTCGAAGGCGCCGGCCTCTCACGGCGCTCGCTCGTCTCCCTCGTCATCGCACCGATGCTGACGATCTTCGCCGGGATGCTGGTCTGCGACGCGCTCGTGCCGCACCGCTTCTGTGACGGCCTGCCCGGGTACGGCTGTTCTTCGGGGCTCGACCGCGCTCTCCGGGGTCTGGTCCGGAACGCGATCGCGCGATTCCTGGACGGCGCGCGGCATCCTGGCAGGCTGGTCTAGAGAAGCGCGCGCACCCCGAGGATCAGCACGATCCAGAGCAGGAGCGAGATCGGCAGCCCGATCATGAGGCCGAACACGGCCGGCATGCGCCTGCGCAGCGAGGTCGCTTCGGTCCTTGCCGTCTGCGGTGCCGCATAGCGGCGCGCAGCGAAGTTGATCAGCTCGCTGGGGGCCAAGGCGACTCCTCCCGCGACGATTCTGCACCGGTTGCCGCTTTGGCCGCCATCACAAAAAAATGCGACATGCCTGCACGGCGCGGTCGTTGAACGCGCCTGTGACGGCACCCGCGCGTTCGCCTTCACCCAGTTGGCCGCGAGCGCAACGCGCGTCACGGCATCCATCGTCATCGAGGCTCCGGTCGTGGCCGTGTCCTGTCGCATCCACACCGTACTCGCCGACATTGCATCCAGTTCCGCTTCGCGCCTCGCGACACCCGTGGGCCAACGGCTCTCCATCCCGTCCCATGTTCGACATGCGTGGCGCCGGGCACGGCATCGAACACCGCGTCACCCGCATCGCCGAATGCCGGGCTCAACACCTGCGCGGTTCCGGATACTCTGTCGTTGACCTCCGGCGGGATCGTCGCCACCGTGGCGCGAACCAGGGAGGAACACGAATGAACCTGCCCGATCGCTTCGCGCCGCATGAGGATGCGTCGCAGCCCCGCGTGCCCGTCGAGGGCTACCCGAACACGGTGAAACGCAGCCCGACGCGCGCCGCGATCCCCCGCCCCTTCACGCGGACCGACATCACGGGGCCACTCGATCTCTCTGCGAAGCTGAAGCCTGGCGACGTGAACCTGGCCGTCGTGGACGGGCGCCCGGCGCAGGGCTCGCTGATCCATGTCTCGGGCCGCGTGCTGGACGAGGATGGCCGCCCCGTGCGTGGCGCCATCGTCGAGATGTGGCAGGCGAATGCGGGCGGGCGCTACTTCCACCCGAACGACCAGCGCGACGCGCCGCTCGACCCGAACTTCATCGGCAACGGACGCTGCCGCACGGATGAGGATGGGCGCTATGCCTTCTTCACCATCAAGCCCGGCGCCTATCCCGTGCCGAATTCCGGGCGCTGGTGGCGCCCGCCGCACATTCATTTCTCGGTGCTGGGGCCGGGCACGCTCTCGCGCCTGGTGACGCAGATGTATTTCCCGGGCGATCCGCTGAACGCCTTTGACCGGCTGATCCTGGCGATCCCCGACAAGGGCGCGCAGCAGCGCCTCGTGGCGACGCAGGCGGCGCCCTGGGATGTGCCGGGCGAGTGGCTCGACTTCGGCTTCGACATGGTCCTGCGCGGCCGGCACGCGACGCCGCCGCTGCCATGACCCGCCCCAACGCGCCCCTCGTCCCGAGCGCCTGGCAGACGATCGGCCCCTTCTTTCCCCAGACATTCTTTCGCGCCGGCGACAACGACCTCACGCGCGTCTCGGGCGAGGCCGCGCCGACGACGCGCGGCGAGCGCATCGTGATCCGCGGCCATGTGCGGGAACAGGGCGGCGGGCCGTGCGTGAACGCCGTGCTGGAAGCCTGGCAGGCCGATGCGGGCGGGCGCTTCCGTCACCCCGCGGATCCCGGCTGGCAGCAGGCGGATCCCGATTTCCTGGGCTGGGGGCGGTCCTGGACGGATGCGGAGGGGCAGTACGAATTCCGCAGCATCATCCCCGGCGGCTATCGCGATGCGAGCGGTCCCCGCGCGCCGCATGTCAACTATGGCATCACGGCCTCGGGCATCATGCGCCGCCTGGTGACGACGCTGTTCTTTCCGGACTTCGCCGGGGCGAATGCGGCGGACCCGGTGCTGGGCGCGGTGCCAGCCGATGTGCGCCATTTGCTGATCGCGCTGCCGGACGGCGAGGTGGATGGCGCGCGCGCATTCCGCTTCGACATCCTGCTGCATGGCGATGCGGCGACCGAGACTCCCTTCTTCCAGGATTGAGGCCATGGGCGACGACGCGCCGCTGCTGCTGCAGCGCGAGGGACCGGTGCTGCGCGCGGTGCTGAACCGTCCGCACCGGCGGAATGCGCTGTCGCTGGAACTCGGCCTGGCGCTGGATGATCTCGTCGCGTCGCTGCCCTCGCGGCGCGACATCCGCGTGCTGGTCATCACGGGGGCCGGTGGGCATTTCTGCTCGGGCTTCGACCTGGCGGAGGCGCAGACGCCGATGACGCCGGAGGAGCGGCTGGCAGCCCAGCTCGCACGGAACCGGCGCACCGCGGAGCGTTTCCGCGGCCTCTCCGCCCTGCCGCAGGTGGTGATCGCGGCGGTGCCGGGATCGTGCTTCGCGGGCGGGCTCGGCTTCGTCTGCGCGGCGGACATCGCCTTTGCATCGGCCGATGCGCGCTTCGCGGCGCCGGAGGTCAGGCGCGGTCTGGTGCCGGCGCAGATCCTGCCCTGGCTCGTGCGGCGGATGGGGCGTGCGGCGGCGACACGCTTCGTGCTGGAAGGCACGACAGTGGATGCGGCGGGTGCGGCGCGCATCGGGCTGGTGCATGAGGTCGAGGCCGACGCCGCGGCACTCGAACGGACGGTGCAGGAGAGCATCGGCGCGATCCTGCAGGGCGCGCCGGACGCGCTGGCCGAGACGAAGGCGCTGCTCCAGGCGCTCGGGCCTGTCGCGCCGGAACGCTACGCGGATGCGGGCG
>JAYRQX010000149.1:0-10062 GCA_041910415.1 Acetobacteraceae bacterium
CCTCGCGGTCCATGGCGGCCTTGCGGCCATGGGCCGGGCGCGGCGGCTCAGGCCCGACCTCGTGCTCCTTTCGCCTGTATTCCCAACGCCGAGCCACCCCGGTGCCCCGGCCCTCGGCCCCATTCGCTGGGCCTTGACAGCGCGGCGCCTCGTGAATCCCGTCGCGGCGCTGGGGGGCATAAGAGCCGGCAATGCCGGTAGGATTCCGCGGTTTTGTGCCGGATTCGCCGCAATCGGCGCGCTGTCGTAACCGCAGATCGCACCGGATGCCTGTGGCTCGCTCGCCACACTGTATTCGGTAAGTCGTTTGCAGCGGGGATGGGACGTTGCCTATCCGCATCCCTCTGAACCATAGTCCGTCCGGGCCTGTCCGCCGGCATCCCGCTGGTGGCGTTCCTGTCCGGGGGACGGGGGGGGCCAGGGAACGGCCGGGTGACCGGCTTTGAGGAGGACTGGAATGCGCAAGATTTTGCTGGGCACCACGGCGGTGGTCGGCGCTGCGCTCCTCGGGCCGGCAGTGGCCCAGGCGCAGGAAGCCCCGACCGTCCGTATCGGCGGTTACTTCCGGGCATACTACGGCTACACGCAGCAGAGCGGCATGCACTCGGACAGCGGCACCGCCGGTTCGGGCCTGCCGACCAACGTTTCGAGCGGCGGTGGCACCACGGCGTCGAACATCGCTGCCTCGGGCACCAACATGGCGCGCCTGGGCAAGAGCGACTTCTCGACCGACGCCGAAATCCATGTCTTCGTGAACGGCAAGGCCGCGAACGGCATGACCTACGGCGCGGTGATCGAGATCGAGTTCGACGGCCAGGAAGGCCGCAACATCGTCCAGACCCGCGGTTCGACCGGCAAGACGACCGCGTCCGTCGACGAGATGTATGCGTTCATCGCCTTCCCGCAGCTCGGCCAGATCCGCTTCGGTGACGAAGACGGCCCGATGGGCGGCCTGATGAACTCGGGCTGGATCACGAACTTCGGCACCGGCGGTATCCACGGCGACTGGGAAGACTTCGTCACCCGTCAGCGCGGCGCCCGCACCACCACCGCGCCGGGCGGCGTCGGCGACAACACGAAGATCATCTATCTCTCGCCGCAGTTCTACGGCTTCGACTTCGGCGCCTCCTTCGCGCTCAATGCGAACGAGGGCGGAGACACCGGCTGCTCCAACAACTCGGCATCGGGCTTCTGCGACCGCGCCTATGCCTTCTCCGGCGCCTCGAACTTCGGCATCTACGCGGCGGGTCCGAACCAGTCGGTTCGCCGCAACGAGTACCAGCTGGCGCTGCGTTGGCGCGGCCAGGTCGGCCCGGCCGGCATCTCCATCACCGGCGGCTACATCGGCTCCGGCGCGGCCCGCGACATCACGGGCGGCGGCACGGGTGTCGCCGGTTCGGGCGGCACGGCCTCGGCCGTCAACCCGGCCCAGGCGCGCGTGTTCAACAACCTGAGCGTCTGGCAGATCGGCGCGCAGGCCACCGCCTACGGCTTCACCGTCGGCGCGGCCTACATGCAGGGTGACTTCAACTACTTCTGGGGCAACACCTTCCGGGGTGACCAGAGCGCGTCGCAGTACACGGTCGGTGGGTCCTACACCAACGGTCCGTGGACGATCGGTGCGAACTTCGTCCAGGGCTGGTTCCCGGGTGCCTCGGCCTATGCGCTGCCGTCGTCGGCCGCCAACGCGGCCATTGCGACGACGCTCACCCGCAACGTGACCTCGGCGAACAACGCGATCATGAGCCGTTATGGCTGGGGCATCGGCGGCAACTACCGCCTCGCCCCGGGCATGGATCTCGTGGCCGAGTTCGTCCAGTACCGCGTCCGCGAAGGTGGTCGCGACCTGGATCCGGTGCAGCCGGGCACGCAGAGCCGCGCCGATGCGCAGGTCTTCCTGATCGGCACGCGTCTGGCCTTCTGATCGGGGGGAACCCGGCCATCCGCCGGGTTCCATCCCAGGGGTTGCGGGGCGGCGGGGCAACCTGCCGCCCCTTCCTTTTGCGGGTCCCGGCCGCGCCCATGCTCTTTGCCACTTGCCCGCCACAAGCGCGGGCTTATGGTGCGCGGCCATGAAGCGCCCCCTTCTGCTCGCCCTCGGGCTCGCCGCCCCCCTCGTCGCCGCCTGCTCGGAAAGCCGCCTCGTGCGGAATGACGAGTATTACGACGACAGCCGTCGCGCGCGCGTCCAGGGACGCCTCTCCGGGCCCTCGGACGGCATCGTCATCTTCGGTGTCGACCGCACGCGGACGGCAGGCGGCGCGGGCGATCCCGGCGGCGCTGGCGGCGGGCTTGGCGTGAACGCCTTCCTCTGGCGCGCGACGCTCGACACGCTCTCCTTCATGCCGCTCGCCTCGGCTGATCCTTTCGGCGGCGTCATCATCACCGACTGGTACTCCCCGCCGGGCGTGGGCACCGAGCGCTTCAAGGCGACCGCCTATGTCATGGGCCGCCAGCTGCGATCGGATGCCGTCCGCGTGACGGTCTTCCGCCAGGTGCGCCACGGCAACGGCCAGTGGCAGGATGCGCCGGTCACGCAGGCGACGGGTGCCGAGCTCGAGGACCGCGTGCTGGCCCGCGCGCGCGAACTCCGCAGCCAATCCCTCGCCGTGCGCTGAGCGGGCGCGCCAACCCTCTTCGATGACGGAGCAGCCGGCCGCGTTGCTGGCCGAGGCCCAGGCCCTGCACCAGGCCGGACGCCTCGCCGATGCCGCGCGACGGTATGAGGCGGTGCTGAAGCGCCGCCCCGAAGACGCGGCTGCGCTCATGCTCCTGGGTGCGTTGCGGCTGCAGCAGGGCGACGCGCTCGCCGCGAGCAAGCTCCTGCGGCGTGCGGCGGACCGCCGCCCGCAGGACCCGACGCCGCGCTACAATCTTGGCATCGCGCTCAACCGCCTGGGGCGTCACGGGGACGCGGCAGAGGCGTTGGAAGCGGTGGTGGCGGCACATCCCGGCCATGCCGATGCGTGGAAGTCGCTCGGCGATGCACGGCGCGGGCGGGAGGAGCGGGCAGGCGCCATCGCCGCGTATCGCGAGGCACTCCGCCTGCGCCCCGATTTTCCGGCCGCGCTGCTCAATCTTGGCGCCCTGCTGGCCGACGAAGGCGAGATCGTGGAGGCCGAATCCTGTGCCCGCCGGCTCGTTGCCGCCTGGCCGGGGAATGCCCAGGGCTGGAACAATCTCGGCCTCACGCTCATGACGCAGCGCCTTCTGCCGGAAGCCGAGGCCGCCTTCCGCCGCGCCGTCGAGATCGCGCCGGACTACGACACGGCGATCGAGAATCTGGGCCGTCTCGTGATCATCAGCGGCCGCCCCGTCGAAGGCGCGGATCTGCTGCGCCGCGCGCTCGACCTGCAGCGTCGCGCCCGCAAGCCGCTCTCGGGCGAGGCCTTCGTCGGCCTGCTGGAAGCGCAGGGCGTCGTCTATGACTGGAGCAGCATGCCCGATCTGGTGCGCGAGGTGTTGGCGCGCGAGACCGAAGGCTTCGATCCCTTCATCCTGCTGGTGCAGGACGTCGCACCGCAGCGCCTGCGCCGACTCGGCCTGCTCTATGGCCGCAAGCTGACGCGGGGTGCGGTGGCTCTGCCGCAGCGGCGCGTCTCGGCGGCGGGGCCCGTGCGGCTTGGCTACATCTCGGCCGATTTCCGCAACCACGCCGTCGCCTCCCTGGTCTGCGAGGCGCTGGAACTGCACGACCGCGGGCGCTTCACCGTGCATGCCTATGCGACCAAGGGCGCGCTGGGCAGCCACTACCGCGCGCGCATCGCCGCCGGGGTGGACGTGTTCCGCGAAGTGCACGGGCTGGGCGACGACGCGATCGGGCGCGCGATCGCCGAGGACGGCATCGACATCCTGGTGGACCTTGGCGGCTGGACTGCGGACACGCGCGCGCGCGCCGTCGCCATGCGTCCTGCGCCCGTGCAGGCGAGCTGGCTCGGCTACGCCGCCAGCATGGGCGTGCCCTGGATCGACTATGTGCTGCTCGATCCGATCGCCGCGCCGCCGGGCTGCGAGGAGGAGTTCTCCGAGAAGATCGTGCGCCTGCCCGACTGCTTCCAGCCGAACGACCGCCAGCGGCCCGTGGGCCCGGCACCGTCGCGCGCGGCGGAAGGCCTGCCCGAGGACGGCTTCGTCTTCGCGGCCTTCGCCTCGGCCTTCAAGGTGACGCCGAAGGTCTTCGACGTCTGGATGCGCGTGCTGGCCGCCGTGCCCGGCAGCGTGCTGTGGACGAAGGATTATGGCGAGCCCGCGCGCAGCAACCTGCGGCGGGAGGCCGAGGCGCGCGGCATCGCGGGGCACCGCATCGTCTTCGCGCATTACGCGCCGGACCATGCGGCGCATCTCGGGCGCTACAGGCTGGCCGGGGTGGCGCTGGACACCTGGCCCTATGGCAGCCACACCACGGCGTCCGATGCGCTGTGGGGCGGCTGCCCGCTGATCGCCCTGCGCGGGACCACGCTTGCCGCGCGAATCTCGTCCTCGGTGCTGAGCGCGGCGGGGCTGCCGGACCTGGTCGCGGATGACGTGGAGACATTCGTGGCCCTCGCGACGCATCTCGCCACGGATGCGGATGCGCTCGCGACGATGCGTGCGCGGGCGGAAGCGAGCCGCGCCTCGCCGCTTTTCGACACGCCGCGTTTCGTGCGGCATCTCGAAGCCGCCTATCTGGCGATGCACGACCGCGCCGCCGCGGGCCTGCCGCCCGCGGCCATCACCCTCCCCCGGGATTAGAGCGGCGTGCTGCAATTATGGATCACGGGCAGCCGCCGCAGGCGGCTGAGGCCGCGGAGGCGGCCCGCCCGGCGTTTGAGAGGCACAAAGGTCAATCCTTTGTGCCGCAGGTATCACACGCAGCCGCGCAGCCAGGCGGCACCGAATGCGGCATGCCGGATGCCGTGCTTGCCGCCGGAAGAATAGGCGACATGCCACATCCCATCGCGCGCGCGGATCACCGTGGGATAGGCGACATCGCCCTCGGCGGCTTCCGGGACCAGATCGCACCCTGGCGCGAAAGCCACGCCGTCGCGCGACGCGGCGAGGCGAAGGGTTCGCCTGTTTCGGTGCGAAGGATTGTAGATCAGCACGAATCGCCCGGCATCGTCCGTCAGCGCCGCAACGGCGGAATCCGGGTTGGGCAGGTTCGTGGGTGCCGCCTCACCCCAGCGCCGCGTCGCGGGATCGAGCACCGCGACCTGCACCGACCTGGCATGGCTGTCCCGCAGGAAGGCGCGCACGCCACCATCCGCCTGCAAGGTGAGCGCCGGCTGGATCGCCCCGATGCCCGGGACCGGCATCGCAGGCCCGGCGTGCAGCCGATCGCCTTCGATGGTCACCGCGCGGACATAGGAGCGCTGCTCCGCTTCGAGATAGAGCGGGAGCAGCAGGCCAAGCGCAGGATGCGCCAGCGGCGGCGCGCGCGGCAGCGCCCCCACGGTGTCGTCGAGCCGCGTCGCGAGCCCCCAGCTGTGCCCGCCATCCACCGACAGCCGCGCATCCACGCGTCCGCAGCGCCAGGTGCGACAGAGGTTGCCGACCGCCGTGTCCCAGCGCTGGATCACGCCATGAATCATCCAGATCCGCGCTGGGCTCTCGGCGAAGAGCACCACGTTGCCGAGGCTCTTGTTTGGCTCGCGCGCGCCGGCCGCCCGGTCCCCGGGGCGCACCGCGACACGCGGCGGCGTCCAGGCGATGCCGTTGTCGGCGCTGTCGCTGCAGAGGATGCGCGTGTCGGGATGCGCTTCGGCGGTGCCGGAATACCAGCAGAGCAGGAGCCGGCCCGGCGCCGTCTCGACCAGCCCCGGCGCGTGGTTGGTGCGCCCCGCCGGCGCCGGAACCTCGCTGCGCAGCAACGCCTGCGATCGCGCCGGCGTGGCGCCGAGGGCGAGGACGAGGCCGCACAGAAGCGCGGCCGTGCGCATGGCTACTGGCTCGCCCAGACGATGCGGTGCATCCAGGTGATCTCGGGCATCTCGAAGCTGTAGCTCGGATGCGCGGGGTTCAGGCTGGCCAGGTCGATCCGCTTGGCGGATTGGCGCTTGAGTTCCTTCGCCATGACCTCGCCCTTGGTCGTGCGCACCACCACGCGGTCGCCCCGCCGCACCGGCGCCCCGGGAGCGACGATGATGATGTCTCCGTCGCGGAACACCGGCTCCATGGAATCGCCTGAGATTTCCAGCGCATAGGCGTTGGGGTCGGCGATGTCGGGTGCGGCGATCTCGTCCCAGCTGCCTCCCACGGGAAAGCCGCCATCGTCGAAATACCCTTCGCCGCCGGCCTGGGCGAGGCCGAGCAGCGGAATGCGCCGCCCCGGCGGCTGGCGACGTGCGAGGGCGGGCTGGCCGGTCACCAGGCTCGCGAAGGCCTCGATCCCCGCACCGGTCGCGGCGAGCACCTTGGCCACGCTTTCGGTGGAGGGCCAGCGCGCGCGCCCGTCCGGCCCGATGCGCTTGGACGGATTGAAGGCGGTCGGGTCCAGCCCGGCCTTGCGTGCAAGGCCGGAGGCGGACAGGCCGTTCTCGGCGGCCAGGGCGTCGAGTGCACGCCAGACATCGTCGTGTCGCATAAGGATAATATCCTAGGTCCTTGATCCGATTGCAATAAGAATAGATTCCAATTTCCGGTAGACGAGCACAACCTTGTCGGGTTAATGTTCTTATTATGTTCTCTCATCACGCGAGGCAATCTCCCCCGATGACAACCGCCCCCCGACCCTCCTACGCGCCCCGTTTCGCGTCGCTTTCCACCCCCGTGCCCTTCGCGGGCGCGGAGGAGGCCTGGTTCTGGACCATGGCCGCGCTGATCGCCCGGCGCGACGGCGCGCGCATCGTCGCCGGGCGCGGCGACAAGGTGCGGCCCTGCGAACCCGACGACGTCATCAAGTGTCTCGATCGCCTCTACCGCCAGCGCCGCATCGACCTGGTGCATGCGCGCATCCTGCGCGTCTGGGGCGAGCGCGGCACCGCGCCGGACCCGCGCCACCCGGCCGAGCGCACCGATGCGCGGCTGTGGCGCGAAGCGCTCTCGCGCCTGGAATGGCCGCTGCGCGTGAAGGGTATCGTGGCGTGAGGGAACCCCATATTTCCGGGCTTTTCCGCGCGTCGCACCGCCATGCGGCGGAAGCGGGCCAGCACGTGTGGATCGTCTTCGGCGGCCGCGCCGACCAGGCCTGGTTGCGCGTGCTGCATCCGGGCTTCCGCCACTGCTTCGCGGCGATCGAGGACGACGCCGGATGGATGGTGCTCGACCCGCTCTCGCGTCGCCTGCTCGTCGCCAGGCTCGATGTGCCGCCGGGCTTCGACCTGCCGCGCTTCTATGCGCGCGCGGGGCTCGTCCCGCTGGGTCCCTTCGCGCCTGGCCCGGCGCGGCGGACGCTGCTGCCGCATGTGATGCCCTATTCCTGCGTTGCGCTGTGCCGCGCGCTGCTGGGTGCCGCCGCCCCCTTCGCGCTCACCCCGCGGGGGCTGTTCCGGGGCCTCATGAGAAATCTGAGCTACAAAGGAAAAAAATCCTTGACCGGCGCGCCCTGACTGGCTAGAAGACCCGGGCCAACGGGCGATCTGCGCCCGAAGGTCTTCCTTCCGTTCCCTTCGACAGACTGCGCGGGCCCGGCCCTCCCCCAGGAGGAGCCGGGTCCGCGGCTTTTTGCCCGGGCGAACGGCCCCCGCCACGCCCTGCGAGGACGAGACGCGATCGTGACGCCCGCCATGACCCCGGAGCTGATCCTGCTCCGCCATGCCCAGGCCCTGGAATGTCGCCGCCCACACGAGGCCACCTGGCAGGATTGCTATGATCACGTCCTGCCCCGCCCCGGCCAGGCGCAGGCGCTCTATGATGCGACGGCCGCCGACGCCGCTGAACAGCTCGCGGCCTCGCTGCTCGCCGAACTCACGCCACCCTGGTCCCGCTGGTTCGGCCTGAAGCCCGCCCGCCTGCCCGCCGGCGAGGCCGCGGCGCGGCCCATCGTCGCCGCGCTGGAAGATGCCGCGGAGACGCTGCAGGGCCACTTCGATCGCTCCAACTTTGCCCTCGAGATGCACCAGGCCTTCCTGGACGTGGTCATCACCGGCACGGGCGTGCTGCTGGTGGAGGAAGCGCCGCCGGGCGAACCGTCCGCCCTTCGCTTCGCCGCCGTGCCCATGCGCGAGACGGTGCTCGAGGAAGGCCCGTCCGGCCGCCTCGACACCGTCTGGCGCAGCGCCAGGATGACCGCCGCGCAGATTGCCGAACGCCATCCTGACGCGCCGCTGCCGCGCGCACTCGCGGCCGAGATCGGCACCGAGGATGCGCCGAAGCATGGCGTCATCGAAGGCGTCTGGCCGGACCGTGGCGGCTATGCCTATGCCGCGATCCTCGCCGATGCCGGCGAGGCGCCGACGCCCCTCGCGGCGGGGCAGTTCACGGAAAACCCGTTCATCGCCTTCCGCTGGCTGAAGGCGCCCGGTGAGGTGTTCGGGCGTGGCCCCGTCGCCAAGGCGCTGCCGGACATCCGCACCGCGAACAAGGTCGTCGAGCTGGTGTTGAAGAACGCCTCCATCGCCGCCACCGGCATCTGGCAGGCCGAGGATGACGGCGTGCTGAACCCCGCGACCGTTCAGCTCGTCCCCGGTGCCATCATCCCGAAGGCGCCGGGCTCCTCCGGGCTCACGCCGCTTGCCGCCCCCGGCAGCTTCGACATCTCGCAGCTCGTGCTCGACGATCTCCGCCGGCGCATCCGCACCGCGCTGCTCGCCGACCGCCTCAGCCCGCAGAGCGGGGTGACGACGACGGCGACGGAGGTGCTGGAACGCAGCGCGCAAAGCGCAAGACTGCTGGGCGCCACCTATGGCCGCCTGCAGTCCGAGCTGCTGACGCCGCTCATTGCGCGATGCCTGTCCATCCTCCGCCGGCGGGGAGAGATCCCGCCCGTGCTGCTCGACGGCCGCGACGCGGCGCTGCGCTATGCGAGCCCGCTGGCGCAGGTGCAGGGCCGCGCCGATGCAGCGAACACGCTGCTTTTCCTCAACGCCGTCGCCACCATGGGCGGCGAGGCGGCGGGCCAGGTCGATCTCGGCGCCGCCGCGCGCTGGCTCGCCCGCACCCTCGGCGCCCCCGCCGAGATTCTCTCCCTCACCCCCAGCCCCGAACAGGAGTGACCGGCGCCCATGCCCGAGGACCTGCTTGAAGCCGCGCAAAGCGACGCGCTGGTGCGCCCGGATGGCGTGCCCGACAAATTCTGGGATTCCGCCGGCGGCGCCCTGCGCACCGATGCGCTGCTGAAATCCTATCTCGAACTCGAACGCCGATTGTCGCAACGCCTGGCGCCGCCTGGTGCCGACGCGCCGCCCGAGGAGGTGCAGCGGTTCCGCTGCGCGATGGGCGTGCCCGAATCGCCCGAGGGCTACGACATCCGCGCGCCGCACGAACTCTGCTGCGCCGATCCCGCGATCAACGCACGTCTGCACGACGCGGGTTTCACGCCGGATCAGGCGCAGCTCGTCTACGACCTCGCGGCGGAGCGTCTGCTGCCGCTGGTCGGCGAGGTTGCGCAGCAACTGGAGGCCGAGCGCGAGCTCGACCGCCTGCGCGCGCATTTCGGTGGCGAGGAGCGCTTCAAGCGCATGGCCGCGCAGCTCTCCGCCTGGGGCGGCGCCAATCTGCCGCCCGCCGTGTTCGAGGCGCTGTCCTCCACCTATGACGGCGTGATCGCGCTGGCGAAGATGGCGGCGAAGAGCGAGCCCGACATCGCACGCGAAGCCGATGCGCCCGCGCCGGCCGATGAGGCCGCGTTGCGCGTGATGATGCGCGATCCCCGCTACTGGCGTTCGCGCGAACCGGAATTCGTCCGCCGCGTCACCGACGGCTTCCGCCGCCTCGTCGGCGGCTGACCCTTCTTCTCCCTCCCCTGCGCAGCGGGGGAGGGCCGGGGTGGGGGCAATACCTGCCACCCCACGCCCGCTTCGGCGAGGCTTGAGCCCGTTCCCCCTCCCAGGCTCGCCCCGCCGTGGACGCGCCGTGCGCCCATGCGCCGGCTGCGTCCCGGGGCGGGCGGCCGCGAAGTCGCTCCGCGCCGCCCGCCCCGCTCAC
>JAYRQX010000150.1:0-4570 GCA_041910415.1 Acetobacteraceae bacterium
CTCGCGCCGCCGGCCTTCTACTTTCTGTTCGAGACCTGGCTGATGGTGCCGCTGGCAAAAGGCCCCATCGAGGAAGCGCTGGCGACGGCGTTCCTCTCCGCCGGCTTCGGCGCCCTGGTCGGCGTGCTTGTGGTGACGCTGATCGCCGATTCCATCGCCGCCTTCGCGCTGCGTTTCAGCCCGGCGGAGTATTTCGCGGTCTACCTGCTCGCCTTCTGCGCCTTCATCGGCATGGGCGGGGCTGATCCGCTGAAGACCACCGTCTCCCTGCTGATCGGCCTGGCGCTCGCCGCCGTCGGGATGGACACGGTTTCGGGCGAGATGCGCCTGACCTTCGGCACCGATGTGCTGGTGAAGGGCGTTTCCTTCCTTGTCGCCGTCATCGGCCTGTTCGGCATCGGCGAGTTGCTGACAACGGTTGACGAGGAACTGCATGCCGACGCCGTGGATGGCCGCCTTGGCATCCGCGATGTGTTCCGCACGCTGCTGGCGATGCCGCGCCACTGGCTCGCGCTGCTGCGATCCACCGCCATTGGCGTGTGGATGGGCGTCACCCCAGGCGGCCCGACAGCGGCAAGCTTCATGGCCTATGGCGTCGCCCGCCGCGTGTCGCCGCGCCGCGACAATTTCGGGCGTGGCGAACCGGAAGGCGTCGTCTCGCCGGAAGCGGCCGACCACTCCGCCGGCGTCTCGGCGCTGCTCCCGATGCTCGCGCTGGGCGTGCCGGGTTCCGCGACCGCCGCGGTGATGATGGGCGGGCTGATGATCTGGGGCCTGCAGCCCGGGCCGATGCTGTTCCAGGAACGCCCGGACTTCGTCTGGGGCCTGATCGCCAGCATCTATGTCGCCAACGTCGTCGCGCTGGTCACCGTGCTCGGCACCGTGCCGCTGTTTGCCGGCATCATGCGCCTGCCCTTCGCGCTGCTCTCGCCGCTGATCCTGACGGTCTGCCTGACCGGCGCCTGGATGGTTTCCGGCGCGGGATCGGATGTGGTGCTGGCGCTGGTCTTCGGCCTGCTCGGCTATGCGATGAAGAAGCTGGACTACCCGATCGCGCCGCTGGTGCTGGCGATGGTGCTTGGCGACAAGGCCGAGGACGCGTTCCGCCAATCCATGCTGATGAGCCAGGGATCGTTGTCGATCTTCTGGTCCAACGCGCTGGTCGCATCCCTGGTGGGCCTCGCCTTCTTCTTCCTCGCGCTGCCTTTGCTGCAACGCCTCTTCACCAGGAGAACCCCTGCATGAGCGCACCGCGCATCGCCATGGTCCTCGGCGATCCCGGCGGCATCGGTCCCGAGATCGCGGCCAAGCTGCTGGCCACCCCCGGCAATCTCGACAAGGCCGCCGTGCTGTTGGTGGCCGACCGCGGCGAGTTCGAGAACGGCATGCGCATCGCCGGCGTGACCATCGACGCCGTGCCGGTGAATGATCCCGGCGCAGCGCAGTCAGGCCGGCTTTCGCTCTGGGATACGCGCGGCAGCGCCACGCTACCCTTCGAGCGGAGGAAGCCCACCGAGAATGGCGGCCGCTACGCACTGGATACCCTGCGCGAATGCCTGTCCCTGGCGCAGTCCGGCGCCGTGGACGCGATCTGCTTCGCGCCCCTGAACAAGTCTTCTCTACACCTCGCGAAGATGGGCCACGCCGACGAGCTGCACTGGTTCGCGGAGGTCCTCGGCCATAAGGGCGCGACCAGCGAGTTCAACGTCTGCGAGGGGTTGTGGACCTGCCGCGTCACCAGCCACGTCGCGCTGCGCGATGTCGCGGATCTGATAACAAGATCCTCGGTGATCGAGGCCATCCGCCTGATCCACACGGCGCTGACGCAGGCCGGCAGGACGAACCCCCGCATCGCCGTCTGCGGCCTCAACCCGCACAACGGTGACAACGGCGCCTTCGGGCGGGAGGAGATCGACGTCATCGGTCCGGCCGTCGAGGAAGCCAAGGCGCAGGGCCTGCCCGCCGAAGGCCCCTATCCCGCCGACACGATTTTTCTGCGTGCGAAGGACGTGGATGCGATCGTCACCATGTACCACGACCAGGGCCAGATCGCGATGAAGCTGATGGGTTTCTGGCAAGGCGTGACCGTCGCCGGCGGCCTGCCCGTGCCCGTCACCACCTGCGCACACGGCACCGGCTTCGATATCCAGGGGCAGGGCACCGCGCGCGTCGGCGCGCTGCAGGCGGCCTTCGATCTGGCCTGCGAGATGGGATCCCGCCGCGCCCGCGGCTGATCGACAACAGGACGACGGAGGAAACGATGACCATCACACGACGCGCCGCACTCGGCGCTCTTGCGGCGCCTGCGCTGTTCGGCAGCGCGAAGGCGCAGCCCGTGCGGCTCCGCTTTGCCCACCCGCATCCGGACAGCGACAGTTGGAACCGCGCCTCGCAGATGTTCGCGCGCCTGATCAACGAGCGCAGCAACGGCGCGCTGCAGGTGCAGGTCTTCGGCAATGGCGCGCTGGGGTCGGATCCCACCACCATCGCGGCGGCGCGCGGCGGCACGCTGGATTTCGTGCTGACGGGCAATCCCTTCTTCACCGGCTTAGCACCCAAGCTGAACGTGCTCGACCTGCCTTTTCTCTTCCGCGACCGCCGCCAGGTCACCGCGGTACTGGACGGGCCCATCGGCCGCGGCCTGCGTGATGAGCTCGACGGCGCGAGCCTGAAGGTGCTTGGCTTCTGGGATATCGGCTTCCGTAACCTGACGAACTCCCGCCGTCCCATCAGCGCGCCGGCCGATCTGCGCGGGCTGAAGATCCGCACCACGCCGAACCCCGCGCATATCCGCGCCTTCCAGCTGCTCGGCGCAAACCCCTCGCCGATGCCGTTCACCGAGCTTTTCACCGCGCTCGAAACGCGCACGGTCGATGGGCAGGAGAACCCGACGACGCTCATCCTCAACGCCCGATTCTACGAGGTGCAGCGCCATCTGAGCCTGACGCGCCACGCCTACACCGCCGGCATCCTGGCCATGTCCAGGCAGAAGTGGGAGGGGCTGCAGCCCGCGCAGCGCGATCTGATCCAGGCCGTCGCCGACGAGGTCACGCCCCAGCAGCGCGCCATGAACGAGGATGCCGAGGCATCGTCGGTCGAGGAGCTGAAGCGCCGCGGCATGCAGGCGGTGGAGCAGCCGGACCGCGCGGCCTTCGCCGCCATTGTGTCCGAGGAAGTGCGCCGCGAGTTCGCCGCGCGCTTCGGTGCGGAGCTGCCGAACGCCATCGAAGCCACGCGAGGCTGACAGCATGCGCCTGGTCGATCTTTCGATGCCGATCGCGCCGCATTTCCGCTGGCGCACGCAGATCAGCATCACCGGCGACATCAAGGCGGGGGATCAGTTCCGCATCTCGCGCCTGGATGCCGCCTGCCACGGCTTCAGCCATGTGGACGCCCAGGCGCATATTCTGCCGGACGCGCCGACCATCGAATCCACGCCGCTCGAACGCGTGGTCGGTCCCTGCCGCATCCTGAATCTGCGCGACGCGCCGGCGAATGCCCCGATCGATGCCGCACGGCTGGTCGCCGCCGATCCCGGCGGGCCGCAGGACGACATCCTGCTGCTCTCCGCCGGCTGGGATCGGCAGCGCGACCACAACACGCCGGAGTTCTGGCGTGAGTCTCCCTGGCTGACGCGAGACGCCGCGGACTACCTGCTGGCGCGACGTCCAAGAGCGGTCGCCTTCGACTTCCCGCAGGACTTTCCGATCCGTCTACTGCTGGACAAGATCGAGGTTCCCTTCGACCAGCACGTCACGCATGACGTTCTGTTGCGCAACGGCGTCACACTCATCGAGTACCTGGTGAACACCGCCGCGCTGCCGGGCCCGCGCACCTTTCTCTGCGCCGCCCCGCTGCTGGTGCCCGGCGCGGATGGCGCGCCCGCGCGCGTCTTCGCCATCGAGGGCCTGGCTGTGTGATGTTGCCCATCATCGACGCGCACCATCACATCTGGGACCTCGCGGTCAACCGCTACCCCTGGCTGCAGGACGAGCCGCCGATCCCCTTCCGCTACGGCGACTACCGCGCCATGCGCCGCAACTACATGCCCGCGGATTTTCGGCGTGATTCGGCGCGGCAAAACGTGGTCGCCTCGGTCTACATGGAAGCCGAGCACGATCCGGCGGACCCGCTGAAGGAGACGCGCTGGATTCACGACATCAGCGCGCGCGAAGGCCTTCCCGATGCCATGGCCGGCGCGGCCTTCCTCGACCGCGCCGATGCGGCCGACGTCATCCGTGCCCAGGCCGCCATGCCGCTCGTCCGCAGCCTTCGCCACAAGCCCAAGGGCGTTGCGCGCGCGGCGGACTACGATCCCGCGCACCGTATCCCCGGCTCCATGCGCTGCCCGACCTGGCGCGCCGGCTACCGGCATCTCGCCGACAGCGGCCTGCACTTCGAATTGCAGACGCCCTGGTGGCATCTGCCCGACGCGCTGGACCTCGCCCGCGACTTCCCCGGCACGCTGATCGTGCTCAACCATCTCGGCCTGCCCGCCGACCGCAGCGCGGAAGGCCTCGCTGGCTGGCGCGACGCCATGGCCCGCCTTGCGGACGCGCCGAATGTCCGC
>JAYRQX010000151.1:0-1566 GCA_041910415.1 Acetobacteraceae bacterium
CGCGACCCGAGGCGCGATCGAGGTCGATGTCGTCGGCGGTAATGGAGGAGAAGACCAGGCAGCGCTTCTTCGCGCGCGTGATCAGCACGTTGAGGCGGCGCTCGCCGCCTTCGGCGGAGAGCGGGCCGAAGCGCATTGCCATCTTCCCATCCGCGCCGCGGCCGTAACCCACGCTGATGTGGATGGCATCGCGCTCGTCGCCCTGCACGTTCTCGAGATTCTTCACGAAGAAGGGCTCGTCTGCGTGGCCGGTGAAGAAGGCGTCGGTGTCCGGGTTCTCCCGCCGCGCGGCCTCGATCGCGTCCAGGATCGCGTCGCGCTGCCGGATCGAGAAGGCTGCGATGCCGAGCGTATCGCCGTGTGTGTTGCGTGCATGCTCGATCGCGGCACGGGCAATCGCGTCCGCTTCGGCACGGTTGGTCCCGGTGCCGCCGGAATCCCATTGCCCCTCCACGCGCACCAGCGAAAGCCCCAGCACCGGCGAGCGCGGGCGCGGGCTCGGCAGGATCAGCAGGCGGTTCTCGTAGAAGGCGGCGTTGGAGGTGGCGATCAGGCTCTCATGCCGGCTCCGGTAGTGCCAGCGCAGCATGGCGGAGGCGACGCCGCGTGCATTGGCCAGGCCCAGGATGCTTTCCACATCGCGCGCCGCGACAGCCTGCGGCGCATCCTCCGGCGCCGCATCGCCATCATCCTCGCCGGTCATGCGCTGGAAGAAGCGGGTGGGGGGCATCTGCTTGTCGTCGCCGACCACCACGATCTGCCGGGCCCGCACGATGGGGCCGAGCGCATCCACGGGCTCCACCTGGCTCGCCTCGTCCATCACCATCAGGTCGAAGGAAAGGCCGGGCCTGAGCGCGTGCGGCGGCGCCAGGAACTGCGCGACCGAGAGCGGGGACATCATGAAGATGGGCTTCGCGGCCTGGATCGCGGCGGAGGCACGGAGCAGCAGCTCGCGCACCGGCAGATGCCCGCGGCGCTTCTCCATCTCGCCCTTGATGACGGTGTAGCCCGGCATGCCGTCCCGCACGGCCTTCAGCCGGAGCGCATGCGCTGCCGCCGCCTCGGCGCGCGTCAGCGCCACGCGGTCCACATCGGCGGCGCGGAATTCCTCCACGAGCCGGTCGGCCGCCGCGCCATCGAAGGCCGCGAGCTCGGGGCGTGAGGTCATCGCCTCCCGCAGCAAGGCCTCGTTCAGCGCCGCCTCGAAGGCATCCGGCGCGGCCTCCGGCGCGATCCGGCCATCGGCCAGGCGTTCGACGAGAGGGGCCAGGCCCTCCGCCTCCGCCACCGCGCGCCGCCATCCCTGCCAGAGCGGCAGGGCTTCCGGCGCGCCCGCCCATTCCGCGAGACGGTCGGCGAGGGCGCGGAAGGAGAGCGGTTCCGCCAATCCCGTCGCGGCGAGCAGCGCGGCATGCGCCTCGCGCGCGGCAGTGAGCGTCGCCGCGCCCGGAATCGCCAGGCGCGCACCGAGCGCCGCCGCGGCGGCCGGTCCCTGCGCATCGCGCCAGGCGATCAAGGTCCTCAGCGCCTCCGCATCGCTCGCTTCACCCTTCCACATGCTGCCGA
>JAYRQX010000152.1:0-3526 GCA_041910415.1 Acetobacteraceae bacterium
CCAGCCGGCGCGCCTCGCGCTGTCCACGGTGGATTACGGCGATACGGGGGACCTTCGCTTCGCCGGCACCGCGCCGCCGAACGCGACGGTGCGCGTCTATCTCGGCGACCGGCATGCCGGCGATGCGACGAGTGACGAGACCGGACGCTGGACCCTGACCCCCGCGCGCCCGCCGGCGCCGGGGCGGATGACGCTGCGCGTGGACCAGATCGCGACCGGCGGCGGCGTGGCCGCGCGGATCGAGCAGCCGATCGAGAATTCCCCGCCGGCCGAGGGCGTGCCGCATGACGGCAGGCTGGTGGTCCAGCCCGGCAACAACCTCTGGCGGATCGCGCGCCAGGCCTATGGCCAGGGCACGCGCTACACGGTCATCTTCGCCGCCAACCGCGAGCAGATCCGCGACCCCAACCGGATCTACCCCGGCCAGGTCTTCGCCCTGCCTGACAACGCGCCCCCGACGCGGTCGAATTAGCACCGCGGCGCCGGCGGTTCATGAGGATTGCCCGCGTGCGGTGAACGGACGATAAGCGCGCCCGCATGTCCCTCCTCCATTCCATCCGGCTCGTCCTGGCGCCGCCCCATCCGGCGGGGCGGCCCTTCCTGGCCGCGGGTGCCGCGGTCACGGTCATCGGCGGGCTGCTGACCGGACCCTGGCTGTTCTGGCCCGGGCTGATCTTCACGGCCTTCAGCCTCTATTTCTTCCGCGACCCGGAACGGGTGCCCCCGCCACGCCCCGGCCTGGTCGTCGCCCCCGCGGATGGCAGGGTGCTCGCGGTCGGGCCCGCCCTGCCGCCGCGCGAGCTGGCGCTCGGCGACGTGATGCGCTGGCGCGTCTCGATTTTTCTGTCCGTGCTCGACGTGCATGTGAACTACATGCCGGCCGAAGGGACGGTGACGCGGATCGTCTATCACCACGGCAAGTTCCTCAATGCGAGCCTCGACAAGGCGAGCGAGGAGAATGAGCGCAATGCGCTGGCCCTCGCGCTCCCCGATGGCCGCGACATGGCGGTGGTGCAGATCGCGGGCCTGATCGCGCGCCGCATCCTCTGCCATGCGCGGGAAGGAGATCGCGTGCAGGCGGGCGAGCGCTTCGGTATCATCCGCTTCGGCAGCCGCACCGACCTCTACCTTCCCGAAGGCGTGCGGCCGCTCGTCGTGGAGGGCCAGACCATGATCGGCGGCGAGACGGTGATCGCGGAGCTCGGCGCGCGATGAACGGAGCGAATGACGAACGGCGCGGCATGCGCCGCTTCCGCCGCCGTTTCCGCCCGCGGACGCGGCCGCGCTTCGAGGGACAGTCCTTCAACCGGCTGATCCCGAACATCCTGACCATGCTCGGCCTCTGCTGCGGCCTGGTCGCGATCCGCTTCGCCTTCGAAGGGCGCTTCCACCAGGCCGCGGTGCTGATCGTGGTCGCCGGCGTGATCGACGGTCTCGACGGGCGCCTGGCGCGGCTGCTCAAGGCGACGTCGCGCTTCGGGGCGGAGTTCGACAGCCTCTCGGATTTTCTGTGCTTCGGCGTGGCGCCGGCGATGATCCTCTACTTCTGGACCATGCAGGACTACCGGGCGCTGGGCTTCGCGCCCTGCCTGCTCTTCGCCGTCTGCATGGCGCTTCGCCTCGCGCGCTTCAATGCCGCGCTCGATGTCGGCCCCGGCGTGAAGCCGGCCTATGCCTACAACTTCTTCACCGGTGTCCCGGCGCCGGCGGGTGCGGGCTGCGTGCTCTTCCCACTGTTCCTCGGCCTGTGGTTCGAGCAGCTCGGGCTTGAGGGGCTGGCCGCGGTGGCGAAGCACCCGGCCTTCGTCGGCCTGCTGACGACGGTCATGGCGGGGCTGCTGGTCTCGACGCTGCCGACCTGGTCCTTCAAGAACTTCAAGGTGCCGCGCGAATACGTCCTGCCGCTGCTGCTCGGCGCGGGGCTCTTCGTCGCGCTGCTGCTGTCCGAACCCTGGGCGGCGCTGGCGACGGCAGGGCTGATCTATCTCGGCATGATCCCCTTCTCGGTCCGCTCCTATCTCCGGCTGAAGCGGGAGGCCGAGGCGCTGATCGAGCCCGTCGTGGTCGCCGACAACACGCAGCGCCCGAACGGAACCACCTGAGACCGCGCCCCGATCGCCTTGCGGGATCTGCCCTGAATCGGATTGCCGATACTTTCGGGATTGGGCAACATTCCCTTGCGTCGTCAGGTTTATGGTCTCGCGTTCAAGGGAAACGATCATCATGCGCAACCTGTCTCGGGCCGTGCGCGCGGCCGCGTGCCTCGGGCTGTTCGCAGCCGCGCCCGCCGCGGCGCAGGGCCATGCGGTCGAGCGCGGGCGCTATCTGGTGGAGAGCATCGGCGGTTGCGGCAATTGCCACACGCCGAAAGGGCCGAACGGGCAGGACCTGCCGGGGCGCAACCTCGCCGGCGGCCAGGTGCTGGAGGAGCCGAACCTCTTCCGCGCCGTCGCGCCGAACATCACGCCCGATGCCGCGACCGGCATCGGGCGCTGGACCGACGCGCAGATTGCCCGCGCCATCCGCGAGGGCATCCGCCCCGATGGCCGCGTGCTCGGCCCACCCATGCCCTTCGCGTTCTACCGCGGCATCGCCGACGCCGACCTCGCGGCCATGGTCGCCTATCTCCGCACCGTGCCCGCGGTGTCCAACCGGACCGAGGCGAGCCGCTACAGCTTCCCCCTGCCGCCCGCCTGGGGCCCGCCGGTCACGACCGTCGCCGCACCCGCCGACACGCCGGTCGCGCGCGGCGAATACCTCGCCGGGCCGCTCGGCCACTGCATGGAATGCCACACGCCGCGCGGACCCGACATGCAGTTGCAGCGGCACAACCTTGGCGCCGGCGGGTTGAATATCAGTGGGCCCTGGGGCGTCGCCGTGACCCGCAACATCACGCAGAGCCGCGAGCATGGCATCGGCGGCTGGACCGACGCGCAGATCGTCACCGCCGTCACCCGGGGCATGGCGCCCGAGGGCCGACGGCTGGGACCGCCGATGGGCTACGGCTATTATGCGCGCATGACACCATCGGATCTCGGCGACCTCGTCGCCTATCTCCGCAGCCTTCCGCCACGACCGTGACGCCGCTGGTCGGCGCGATCACCCTGACGCTCGAAGGACGGCCGGTCCGGATCACCGGCGGGCCGTTCCGTGCGCTGCCTGACGGCGCCTTCGGGCTGTGCCTGGAGGTGCGGGACCCGCGGGCGGCGGACGCCGCGCTGACGGTGGACGTGCCGGATTTCGGCGTGCCCGATGCGGCCAAGCTGCGGCGCGCCCTGGACACGCTGCTCGCCGCGATGCGCGCGCGGCCGGACGGCGCCTACCACATCGGCTGCAAGGCGGGGCTGGGGCGCACCGGTACGGCCATGGCGTGCCTCGCGGGGCTGGCGGGCATCCCTGGCGATACCGTCGCCTGGGTCCGCGCGCACTACGATCCGCGTGCCGTCGAGACGGCGGCTCAGGAAGCTTTTGTCCGCGCCTTCCTGGACTGACGCCCGCGGGCAGCGGCGGCGCGGCGCGGCTTCGA
>JAYRQX010000153.1:0-16202 GCA_041910415.1 Acetobacteraceae bacterium
CGAGTTCGGGATCGTCCAGCGCCGGCGCCGCTTCGGTGACGGGGTGACGGAACAGGCCTTCGAGCAGCGGGTGCATCAGAAGCCCCTCGATTCAGGGAAGGCCGGCAGGGGAGCCATGCGCGTAATGCGTAACGCCGCCATGGTGAATGCGGTAACGCTCTCGTTGCGCGTCCGTGCCTTCCTGGCCGGCGCGATCGGAGGCTTCGCATGCCGGGCCGGCAATTCCCCGCATCCATGGACAGCCTGATGAAGGTGGTGACCGCCATCTTCTGGATCGGGATGGGGGTGGGATCCGTGATCGTCTGGTCCGTGCCGGGGATGCCCGGGATCCTGCGCTGGCCGCTCGCCGCGGTGATGGCGGCGGGGCCGGTCGCGGCGCTGCTGCTGGCGCCGCGCGGCTACCGCGTCACGGACAGCGCTCTGCAGGTCGAACGCCTGGCCGGTCCCGTCACCGTCCCGCTCTCCGCGATCGCGGCGGCGAAGCGCATCGGCAAGGCGGATTGCGGCGTCCTGATCCGCACCATGGGCTCGGGCGGCGCGCATGGCATCTATGGCCGCTTCCGCTCCAGCACGCTCGGCCCGCTGGACTTCAAGGCGACGCGCCGCGACGGATGGGTGCTGGTCAGCCGCAGCGACGGCCACCGCGCGATGGTGCTGAGCCCCGACGACCCCGACGGTGTGGTGGCCGCGCTCGCCCGTCACAGGTCGTGACCTGAATAGGAACAGTTGAAGGATTTGTTGCAGAGCGGGAAGTCCGCGACGATGTTGCCCTCGACCGCGGCTTCCAACAATGGCCACTGGAACCAGGACGGGTCGCGCAGGTGGCAGCGCGCGATCGTGCCTGGCGGCGACAGGCGCAGCCACACCATCACGTCGCCGCGGAAGCTTTCTGCCAGCGCCATGCCTTCGCGCGTCCCGCCCGCCGCCTGCAGCGCCACGGCGATGGGCCCCTCGGGCAACGTCTCCAGCATCTGGCGGATCAGCGAGAGCGACTGCGCGACCTCCTTCACCCGGATCCACAGGCGCGCGTTCACGTCGCCCTCCTGCAGCACCGGCACCTCGAAGGACAGGCCGGTGTAGGGCGCGTAGCCCGGCAGCTTCCGGCCATCGAAGCCACGGCCGGACGCACGCCCGACGGGACCGCCCGCGCCGAACCGCTTCGCCAGCGCCGGCGTCACGATCCCTGTCGTCACGGTGCGATCGAGCAGCGAGGCGGTTCTGTCGTAGAGCGCGACCAGTGGCGGGAATTTCTGTTCGATCTCCGCCAGCAGCGCGCGCAGCTGCGCGATGCCGGTGATGTCCAGATCCACCGCGACGCCGCCCGGCACCACGCGGTCCATCATCAGCCGGTGCCCGAAACAGGCCATGGCCGTGCGCAGCACGCGCTCGCGCAGCATGGCGCAATGGGCAAGGATGATGGTGAAGGAGGCATCGTTGCAGATCGCGCCTACATCCCCCAGGTGGTTCGCGATGCGCTCCATCTCCGCCATGATCCCGCGCAGCCAGGCCGCGCGTGGCGGCGCCTCGGCCCCCAGCGCGGCTTCGACCGCGCGGGCGAAGGCGATCGAATAGGCGACCGTCGCATCGCCCGACAGGCGCGCCGCGAGTTGCGCGCCGCGTGCGAGATCGGCGCCCGCCATCAGGCTTTCCGTGCCCTTGTGGGTGTAGCCGAGCCGCTGCTCCAGCCGCACCACCGTCTCGCCGTCGCAGGTGAAGCGGAAATGCCCGGGTTCGATGATGCCGGCATGCACGGGGCCGACGGGGATCTGGTGCAGCGCCTCGCCTTCCACGGGCAGGAAAGTGTAGGGCGCCGGCGCGTCGCCGCCGAAGGTGCCATGATCGAGCCATGGCCGCCGGTCCGTCAGCCCCACGGGATCGAGGCCATGGAGGTCGCGCACCGCCCGTTCCAGCCTGAGCGCGGGCAGGTGCACCTCGGTCACGCTGGGATACCGCCCGTCCGGGCAGGGCAGGGTGAGGACCATGATCGGCGTGTCGCCATCGGCCGCCTCGTCCAGCAGCGCCATGTGCACGCAGCCCGTCTCGCCCCAGAGGCCGAGCAGCGTCGCCTGGCCCGTCGCCAGCCAGTCGGCGGCTTCCAGCCAGCCTTCCTCGTCCACGATGCGACGCGGGAATGGCGCGTGGGGATGGTCCATCGTCCCGCTCATCCGAGCAGCCCCGCGACGCCCTGGAACCACAGATAGACCGCGCGCGGCATGAAGAGCCCGGCGGCCAGCACGATCCCGAGATGCGCGAGGATCGGCAGGATGCTCGCCCGCACCGGCCCGACCGGCCCCCTCGGCTCCCCGAAGCAGAGCGCGGTCATGCGCATGACAAGCGCGCCGAAGCCGATCAGCAGCCCCAGCACCAGCAGCACGGCCAGCCAGGGCGCGCGTGCGAAGGTGGAGGTGATGACCAGGAACTCGCTCATGAAGACGCCGAAGGGCGGCAGCCCCGCGATGGCGACGACGCCGGC
Organism: Acetobacteraceae bacterium; assembly: GCA_041910415.1. Lineage (GTDB taxonomy): Bacteria > Pseudomonadota > Alphaproteobacteria > Acetobacterales > Acetobacteraceae > JAYRQX01. The sequence goes on from JAYRQX010000153.1 coordinate 2,474, forward strand.
CACCAGCGACCAGCCGAGCACGGGATGCGTCTCGGTCAGCCCGCCGATCTCGGCCATGTTCTGCGTGCCCTTCACCTGCGCGACATGGCCGACGCTGAAGAAGATCGCCGACTTGGTCAGGCTGTGCATCGCCATGTGCAGCAGCCCCGCCAGGTTGCCGAGCGGCCCGCCCATGCCGAAGGCGAAGACGATGATGCCCATGTGCTCGATGGAGGAGTAGGCGAACATGCGTTTGATGTCGCGCCGGCGGTAGAGCATGAAGGCCGCGAAGATCAGCGACACCAGCCCCAGCGTCACCATCAGCGGCCCCGGCGCGATCGCCCCGGCATTCGCCGCCAGCAGCACCTTGAAGCGCAGCAGCGCATAGAGCGCCACGTTCAGCAGCAGGCCGGAAAGCACCGCCGAGATCGGGGTCGGCCCTTCCGCATGGGCATCGGGCAGCCAGGCATGCAGCGGCGCGAGCCCGACCTTCGTGCCATAGCCCAGCAGCAGGAAGATGAAGGCGAGGTTCAGGAGCGCCGGGTCGAATTCCGCGACCCGGCCGAGGAGCGAGGTCCAGACCATGGCCTGCATCCCCTCCCCCATCACCGGCTGCGCCGCGAGATAGACGAGGATGGTGCCGAACAAGGCGAGCGCGATGCCCACCGAGCCAAGAATGAAATACTTCCAGGCGGCTTCGAGGGCTTCGTGCGTGCGGTAGATGCCGACCATCAGCACGGTCGTCAGCGTGGCGAGTTCCAGCGCCACCCACATCAGCCCGATGTTGTTGGCGACCAGCGCGAGGTTCATGCCGAACAGCAGCAGCTGGTACATGGCGTGGTAGAAGCGCAGATAGCCCGGCGTCAGCTTGCCCGCCTCGATCTCGTGCCCGATATAGCTGGCGCTGAAGACGCTCGCCGTGAAGCCCACGAAGGTGTTGAGCAGCACGAAGACGGCGTTGAGATCATCCACCAGAAGGTAGTTCGTCGGCGCCGGCTGGGCCTGCACCAGCGCCAGCGCGGCCAGCAGGGAAAGCCCGCTCGCCGCCATGTTGATGCGCGCGGCCAGCCGGTAGCCCGGCACCAGCGCCAGGGTCGCCGCCGCCGCCAGCGGGATGACGAGGATCAGGATCGCCGGGTTCACCGCTTCTCCCCCCGGAAGCGGTCCAGCGCCTGCATGTCCACCGTGTCGAAGCGTTCGCGGATGCGGAACAGGAAGATGCCGATCACGATGAAGGCGATCAGGATCGAGAAGGCGACGCTGATCTCGACCACCAGCGGCATGCCCTGGGCGCCGGCGGCGGCCAGGATGATGCCGTTCTCCAGCGACATGAAGCCGACCACCTGGCTCACCGCATTGCGCCGCGTCACCATCATGAGCAGCCCGATCAGCACGACGGAAAGCGCGAGCGCGATGTCCTCCCGCGCCACGGCCTCGACCGTCGCGGTCACGGGCAGCACGACATTCAGAGACAGCGCGACCAGGCCGATGCCGATCAGCATGGAGATGCCCGTCCCCGTCACGGCCTCGATCTCCCGGTGCATGCCGAGCTGGCGGACCATGCGGCGCAGCACCACGGGGATCAGCACCGCCTTGAAGGCGAGCGCGATCAGGGCCGTCACGTAGAGATGCGGCGAATGCTGCATATGCGCCTGCCAGGCGACGGAGGCGGCGAGCAGCAGGGAATGCAGCATCAGCGCGTTGATGAGCGCCGAGAGCCGCTGCTGGGACAGCATGAGGAAGCTCGCCAGCAGCACGCAGCCGGCGAGCGTATGGGCGATGTCGAAGGAAAGCCCGCCCATCACATGCTCCTGGAGACGAAGAGCAGGAGCGTGCCGAGCAGGCCGAGCATGAGCGCCGCGCCCAGGAAGCCCGGCACCCGGAAGACCCGCATCTTCGCGATCGCGCTCTCGAAGACCGCCAGCGCGATCCCGGCGACGCCGACCTTGGCGACGTAGAGCGCCGCGGCGGCCAGGTAGGACAGCGGATGGAAGCCGTCGCTGACGATGCCGAAGGGGAAGAAGATGCAGAGGATGAGCGAGACATAGGCGAGCAGCTTCACCATCGAGGCCAGCTCGATCATCGCCAGGTGCCGGCCGGAATACTCCAGCACCATCGCCTCGTGCACCATGGTCAGTTCCAGATGCGTCGCCGGGTTGTCCACGGGGATGCGGGAATTTTCCGCCACCGCCACGATCAGCAGCGCGATCAGCCCGAAGGCGAGCGAGACGCGCAGGCCCACCTCGGCCGAGGCCATCAGCGCGGCCATGTACGACAATTGCGTGGAGCCCGCGATCAGGGCGACGGTGAAGACCATCATCATGGTCGCGGGTTCCGCCAGCGAGGCGAACATCACCTCCCGCGAGGTGCCGATGCCGCCGAAGCCGGTGCCGACATCGAGACCCGCAAGCGCGAGCAGGAAGCGCGCGGAGCCCAGCAGCGCGATGATCGCGATCAGGTCGCCGGACCAGGAGAAGAGCAGCCCGGTCGCGAAGGTCGGGATCAGCGCCGCCGCCACCCAGGTCGTCGCGAAGATGCCGTAGGGTGCCACGCGGAACAGCCAGGACGCGTTCTCCGCGACCACCGCTTCCTTGCCCAGCATCCGCCTGAGGTCGCGATAGGGCTGCAGCAGCGGCGGCCCCGTGCGGCGCTGGATGCGCGCCTTCGCCTTGCGCACCAGTCCCGTCAGCAGCGGCGCCAGCGCGAGGACCAGCGCCATCTGCACGAGTTGGGCGCCAAAGTACGAGATCACCTCCATAGCGCGAGTCCCAGCAGCAGCAGGACCAGCAGCACGAAGACGAGCGAGAGGTAGCGGCGGATGGTCAGGAATTGCAGCGCATTCGCGCGGTCCGCGACGTAGGTGACGAAGCGGCCGATCGGCGCATAGGCGCAGTCCCAGACCAGGTCGTGCCGCTCGCGCGTGATGCGCGCGGGCCGCTCCTCGCCGGGGAGCGGCATGTCCACCGTGTCGCGCGCGCGGAAGACTACCGTGCCGAAGACGCGGCGGATCGGCTGGGACAGGGTCTCCGAGGTGTATTGCGTCGCCGGCGAGGGCTCGACGAAGCCGCAATCCCAGGCGGGCGCGCGGCGCACGGCGCGGGAGGCGAAGCGATGGATGCCCGCCACGGTCATCGCCCCCGATCCCACCATGAAGAGCAGGATGAGCAGCCCGTTGTAGGAGGACCGGCTTTCCCCGATCGGCACGATGGACAGCCAGGGCAGGCCGAGCTGCGCCGGCATCCGCCCGCCCACCAGCAGCTCCACGCAGGGCGCCAGCGCGTCGATGACGAGGCCGGGCATGATGCCGATCACCACGCAGAGTCCGGCGAAGACCACCATGGCGGCGCGCGAGAAGGCGTCGGTCTCCACCGCTGCGGCCGCTTCGGCCGAGCGCGGGCGGCCGAGCCAGGTGATGCCGAAGGCGCGCACGAAACAGGCCGCGCCCAGCGCCGCGGCCAGCGCGAGCAGCGTGCCCGTCGCGGGGATCGCGAATTTCAGCGCCCATTGCGGCAGCACGGGGCTGAGCAGGATCGCCTGGAAGGCCATCCATTCCGACACGAAGCCGTTCAGCGGCGGCAGGGCGGAAGCCGCCATGGCCGCGACCAGGAAGGCCGCGGAGGAGACGGGCATGCGGTGGATCAGGCCGCCCAGCCGGTCCATCGCGCGCGTACCGGTCGCGACCAGCACCGTGCCCGCGCCGAAGAACAGCACGGATTTGAAGAGCATGTGGTTCAGCACGTGGAACAGCGCCGCCGTCATGGCGAGCGCGGCCGGCGCGTCCATGCCCGTCCCTTCGAAGGCGATGGCGAGGCCCAGCATCAGGAAGACGACGCCGATATTCTCGATGGTCGAGCAGGCCAGCATGCGCTTGATGTCGGATTCCATCAGCGCGTGCAGCACGCCCATCGCCGCGCTGATGCCGCCCAGCAGCAGCAGCGGCACCGCCCACCACCAGGCCGGATCCGCATTCAGGTCGAAGGTGATGCGGACGAAGCCGTAGATCGCGACCTTCGTCATCACGCCGGACATCAGCGCCGAGACGTGGCTGGGCGCGGCGGGGTGGGCGAGCGGCAGCCAGGCATGCAGCGGCATCAGGCCCGCCTTGGACCCCGCGCCGACCAGCGCCAGGACGAAGGCGAGCGTCGCGATGCCGGCGGGGGGCGGCGCCTCGCGCATCGCCTCGAAGCTGTAGCCGCCGCCCGCGCCCGCGAGCAGGCCGAAGCAGAGCAGCAGCGCGAGCGTGCCGAAGCTCGCCATCAGGATATAGACATAGCCCGCGCGCAGGTTCTCGCCGTGCCGGTGATGCGCGACGACGAGCGCCCAGGAGGCGAGGGACATCGTCTCCCAGGCGAAGAGGAAGCCGTAGGCGTCGTCCGCCAGCAGCACCAGGTTCATGCCGGCAAGGAAGGCGGGGAAGAAGGGCAGCACGCGCTGCGGCTGGTCCTCGTGCGCGCCGTAGCCGATGGCGTAGAGGCTCGCCCCCGCGGCGCCGAGATTCACGACGAAGGCGAAGAAGGCGGAGAGTGCGTCCAGCCGGAGATGCACGCCCTGCCAGGGCAGCCCCATCGGCAGCCACAGCGTGCTGGCCTCCCTCCCCAGCGCCAACGCCGCGATCACCGCGGCAGCGGCCGAGACGAGCAGCGTGCCCGTGTAGATGACCGCGCCCGCGCCCGCCGCGCGCGCGCGGAAGGCCGCGACGACCGCCAGCGCGAGCAGCGCGAGGATGCAGAGGAAGAGCGCGCCCGCCATCAGCCCTTGATCCGGACGCCGCGGCCGCCCGCCTGGCTCGCCGCGCCCTCGCCGATCAGTTCGATCCCCGCGGCATCGAGCGCGCCGATCAGCTTCATCAGCGAATCCACCTGGCCGCGGACGGTGCCCTCGCTGGCTTCCATGCGCTGGATGGTCTGGACGGAGAGGCCGGAGAGCTCGGCCAGCCGCTTCTGCTCCATGCCCAGCATGGCGCGCGCCGCCCGAAGCTGCCCCGCGGTCATCATGGCCTGGATGCTACCATTGATGGTTCAAGCGTCAATCTCTGCTCCGGAGCGGTGTCTTCCGATAGCTGGGGTGGGATCGGCGGCGGCCCGCTTGTCCGCGCCCGCGCCCGGCGCGAGGCTCGGCCGGGAGGAAAGGGAAACGCCATGACCGAGACGGGCACACCGCGCTACTGCACGACCGAAAGACGCGGCCGCATCTTCATCCTGACGATCAACCGGCCGGAGGTGATGAACGCGCTGCACCGCCCCGCCCATCTGCAGATGGAAGCGGCGATGGACGCCTTCGCCGCCGACCCGGATCTCTGGGTCGGCATCGTCACCGGCGCCGGCGATCGCGCCTTCAGCGCGGGCAACGACCTGAAATACCAGGCCCAGGGCGGCGACCGCACGAAGACGCCGCACGGCTTCGCCGCCATCACCGCGCGCTTCGACCTGAACAAGCCGCTGATCGCCGCGGTGAACGGCATCGCCATGGGCGGCGGGTTCGAGATCGCACTCGCCTGCGACCTCATTGTCGCGTCGGGGAATGCGGTCTTCGCGCTGCCGGAACCGCGCGTGGGGCTCGCCGCCATGGCCGGGGGCCTGCTGCGCCTGCCGCGCCAGATTGGCATGAAGCGCGCGATGGGCATGATCCTGACCGGCCGCCACGTGACGGCGCAAGAAGGGCTGGAGCTCGGCTTCGTCAATGAGGTCGTGCCGCGGGGTGACGCGCTCAACGCCGCGATCCGCCGGGCCGAGCAGATGCTGACGCTCTCGCCCATGTCGATCCGCGCGTCGAAGGAAGTGGTGCGGCGCGGGATGGAGATGGGCCTCGCCGAAGCCTATGATGCCCAGCGCGAGTTTCCCGCAGCGAAGGCCATGCTGGCGAGCGAGGATTTCGTGGAAGGCCCGCGCGCCTTCGCGGAAAAGCGCAAGCCGGACTGGAAGGGGCGTTAGCCCACCACCTCCATCACGAACTCCTCCTTCCCCGCGCCGCAATCCGGGCAGGTCCAGGTCGCGGGGATGTCCTCCCACCGCGTGCCGGGGGCGATGCCTTCCTCCGGCATGCCCAACGCCTCATCGTACAGGAAGCCGCAAAGCTGGCATTGCCACTTGCGGTACGCACCATCGGCCATCGTCGCGTCCTTCAATCCAGCTGCACGTTGTTCTCGCGCACCGCGCGGCCCCATTTCACCAGCTCCGTCGCGATATGCGCCTGGAACTGGTCGGGTGTGTTGGTCATCACCTCGGCGCCCATGCCGGCGAGCCGCTGCGCCACGTCCGGCGAGCGCACGATGCGGTGCAATTCGGCCGCGATGCGGTCGATCGCCGGGCGCGGCGTGCCCGATGGCGCCACCATGCCAAGCCAGGCCGCGGCATCGAAGCCCGGCATGCCGAACTCGGACAGCGCCGGCAGATCAGGCATCAGCGCGGTGCGGTTCAGCGTGCTGACGGCCAGCATCCTGAGCCGTCCCGCCTGCGCGTGCGGCGCGATGAAGACCGCCGTGTCGAACATCAGCTGCACGCGCCCCGCCAGCATGTCCGGGATGATCTGCGCGCTGCCGCGATAGGGCACATGCACCATCTGGAGCCCACCCGCCGCGCGCATGAACATCGCCGTGATCAGATGCGCCGTCGTGCCGTTGCCCGGCGTGCCGAAGGTGACGCGCCCGGGATTGGCGCGGATGAACGCCAGCAGTTCCGGCACCGTCGTCACCGGCAGCTGCGGCGCGACGGCCAGGATGAAGGGCAGGTTCGCGACCAGCGTGATCGCCTGGAAGTCGCGCGGCGGATCGTAGCCGATGTTGCGGTAGAGATTCGGGTTCGTCGCCAGCGGCGCGGTGGCCGAGAGCAGCAGCGTGTGCCCGTCCGGCGCCGCCTGCGCGGCCGCCGCGGCGGCGAGGCTGCCGCCCTGCCCCGGCCGGTTCTCGATCACCGCCTGCCAGCCCAGGCTCTCCGTCATCTTCTCGGCCAGCAGCCGCGCGATGGTGTCGGTCGCCTGCCCCGGCGGGAAGCCCACAAGGATGCGGATCGGCCGCGTCGGCGCCCAGTCGCCCGCCGGCTGCGCCAGCGCGCGCGGTGCGGCCAGCGCGGCGGCGCCCAGGGCAAGGCCGCGTCGTCCCACTCCTGTCATTGCTCCCGTCCCTTCGCTGTGCCGCGCTTCCGTGCCGCGGTCGTCGGCGCCATAGTGCAAAGCGGAATTCGTCCTGACAACGGGGCGAGCGGGGAAACGACACGCATGCCCTACGCCATCGCCGCGGCCGAAGCCGCCCCCACGCGCTTCGCACGCCGGACGCGCGAGGGTTCGACCATCTGGCGCACCGATTATTTTGGTCCATCGCCCTCGCCGCTGGGATCGAGTTCGGTGGATCCCGGCGCGCCACCCAGCCTGGACTACACTGATCCCGCGCCCGGGGAGCGCCGCCCGCCCCAGGCCTTCATGGTGGAGCAGGAACCCGGCGCGATCGTCCACCCGCATTTCCACTACGTGGACCAGTTCCAGGTCGCGGTCGCCGGCGGCGGCACGCTGGGGCGGCATCCCGTGGGGCCGGTGACGGTGCACTTCGCCGGCGCCTGCACGGGCTACGGCCCCATCACGCCCGCGGAGGCCGGCCTGACCTATTTCACGCTGCGCGCGAGCGCCGACGGTACCGGCGCGCAGTTCCTGCCGGCGTCGAAGGACCGCATGCGCCCGGGCGTGCGCCGCAACCTGATGATCGGCCCGATCCTGCCCGCGGACGACGCCCATCGCGCCGCACGCCGCGCGACGGTGCTGGAGAGCGTGCACGAGGAAGCCGACGGGCTTCGCGTGCTGGTGCTGCGCCTGGCAGCGGGTGCACGGGCGACGACGCCCGCGCCCACGGAAGGCGGCGGCCAATCGATGCTGGTCATCGGGGGAGAGATGCGAGCGGCGGGCAAGGCGCTCGGCCCGTTTTCGGCATTGTTCGTAGCGCGGGAGGAAGATGCGCTGGCGGTCGAGGCCGGCGCGTCCGGCGCCGACCTGCTGATCCTGCAATACCCGCGCTAATCCACGCGGATATTCGCGTCGCGCACGATCTGGCGCCAGCGCGCCGCCTCGCTGGCAACGTACGCCGAGAATTCCGGCTGCGGATTGCCGCCGGCGATGCCGCCCATCTCCGCGATCCGGTTCGCGATGGCGGGATCGGCGAGCGAGGCACGGCTGTCGGCGTTGATCTTCTCGACGATCGGCATCGGCGTGCCGGCGGGCGCCATCAAGCCGGCCCAGCCGATCACTTCGAAGTTCGGAATCACGGTCTCGGCAACCGTCGGCACCTCGGGCAGCCAGGGCACGCGGGCGCGCGTCAGCACGGCGAGCGGCTTCACGCGGCCGGAGCGGATATGCGGCAGCGAATTCGCCACGCTGTCCACCATGGCCGGCACCACCCCCGCCAGCAGATCCGTCATGGCAGGCGCGCTGCCGCGATAGGAGATGTGGTTCAGCCGCAGGCGCAGCTCATGGCGAAAGAGCTCGCCGCCGAAATGCTGGGTGGAACCTGGACCGCCCGAGGCATAGTCGATGCTCTGCTCGCGCGCCCGTGCCACGAAACCGCGGATGTCGGCAACCGGCAGCGAGGGATGGCAGACCCAGATCAGCGGAATCACCGCGAGCATGGAGATCGCCACGAAATCCCGCACGGGATCATAGGGCAGGTTCGGCACCATGGCCGGCGCGGTGGAGACCGTGCCGCTGCTGCCGACCGCGATGGTGTAGCCATCGGCCGGGCTCCGCGCCGCGGCTTCCATGCCGATCGCACCCGCGCCGCCCGATCGGTTCTCCACCACCACGCGCTGCGGCCAGCGCCTGGAAAGATCGTCGGCGAGGACGCGCGCGAAGAGATCCGTCGCCTGGCCCGGCGGGAAGGGCACGACGAAGCGCACGGGGCGCGCGGGCCACACCTCCTGCGCCAGCGCGGGCATTGTGGCGACGAAGGGTGCGGCGAGCGCCGCGCGGCGGGGCAGGATCATGTCAATTGGACACCGAGATGTTGGCGTCATGCGCCACCGTGGTCCAGCGCGCGAGTTCCGTCCGCACCATCTCGCCCAGACGCTCCGGTGGCGAAGGCGGTGCGGTCTCGACATTGATCGCGGCGAAGCGCCTGACCAACGCGGGATCGCGCAGCATCTCGGCGATGGTGCGGTTCCAGAAGGCGACGACCTCGGGCGGCGTGCCCACGGGGCCGAGCAGGCCCGTCCAGGCCATGGATTCCAGCGGCGCGAAATCGGGCCGCCCCGACTCCGCCAGCGTCGGCACCTCGGGCGCCAGAGGGGATCGGCGGTTGGCCAGCACGGCCAGCGCCTTCACGGCATTGCCCTGCACCTGCGGCAAGGCGCTGGTCATGGCGTCCACCATGAAGTGCACGCGCCCCTGCTGCATGTCGAGCAGCGCCTGCGCGGAGCCGCGATAGGGCACCTGTTCCATGCGGATGCCGGCGGCGCGGAAGATCTGCTCGGTCACCAGATGCCCGAAGGTGCCGGAACCCGGATTGGCCGCGACATACTGGCCGGGACGCGCGCGGAAGAGATCGAGCGCTTCCGCCAGGTTCCGTGCCGGGAAGTTCGGCGGGACGACGATCAGAAAGCTGGTCCAGCCGACGAGGCCGATCGGCGCCAGGTCGCGCGTCACGTCGAAGGGAAGCCCGCGCGTCACCGCGGGGTTCACGACGAGCGGGGAGTTCGAGCTCATCAGCAGCGTGTAGCCATCCGGCGCCGATTGTGTGACGGCCTGGATGCCGATGGCACCCGTCGCCCCCGCGCGGTTGTCCACCACGACGCGCACGCCAGCGCGGTTCTGCATCTCGTCCACCATCAGGCGGCTGACGAGATCGGACATGTTGCCCGGCGGGAAGGGCACGACGAAGCGCACCGGCCGGTTCGGATACGCGCCCTGCGCGCGCGCTAGGGATGGCAGGACCAGCAGCGAGGAGGCTGCGAGAAGCGAGCGTCGTCCCGGACTCATCGGACCGTTCCCTTGTTCTTCAGTTCGTTGATCGCCGGGGCGTCGAGGCCGAGGCGCGTGGTGAGAATATCGTCGGTGTCGGCGCCGAGTGCCGGCGCCGCCCGCTTCGGCGGTCGTGCGCCATTCACGCGCACCGGACCCGTCAGCATGGCGACGGGCTTGCCGCCTTCACGGCGCGCGAAATCTGCCACCGCCTCCTGCTCTCGCGCAAAGGGATTGTCGAGCGCCTGGCCCACGTCGAGCACGGGCGAGGCCGGCACCAGCCCGCCGAAGCGGCCGAGCCATTCGGCGGTGGTGTGCTTTGATAGTTCCTCGTCGAGCATCGTCGTGACGAGCCCGCGGTTCGCGAGCCGCGCCTTGAAGCTGGCGAAGCGGTCGTCGGTTGCCCAGTCCGGCCTGCCGAGCGCGTCGGCGAGGATCGGCCAGAACTTTTCCTTGTTGCACATCAGGAAAATCCAGCCGTCCTTCGTGCGGTACAGCTGGGACGGCGTCAGCGAGGGATGCGAACCCCTGGGCTCCCGTCCCTGCACATGGCCGTCGTTGAGATACCAGGTCGCGAGGTAGGACAGGTTGTGCAGCGCCGTGTCGAACAGGCTGACATCGACATCCATGCCCCGCCCCGTGGCGCGCGCGCCGACGACGCCGGAGACGAGCGCGAAGGCCGTCATCAGCCCCGTCATCATGTCCACCACCGAGACGCCGAAGCGCGCAGGCGGCCCGTCGGGCTCGCCCGTCAGCGAGAGATAACCGGCCTCCGCCTGCATCAGGTAGTCGTAGCCGGGCCAGGACTTTCTGCTGCCCGTGCGCCCGTATGCTGACAGATGCGCGCAGACGATGCGCGGGTTGGCGCCCTTCAGGGCGTCGTAGGTCAGGCCGAGCTTGTCCGGCTGGTCGCCGCGCAGATTGTCCAGCACCGCATCCGCATGGCCCACCAGGTCGCGCATGATGCGCATCCCTTCCGGGTGCTTCAGGTTCAGCGCCAGGCTGCGCTTGTTGCGGTTGAAGGCGTGATGGAAATGGCTGTCGCCCGGCCCGAAGTAGAACGGCCCGACGGCACGCCCGACATCGCCACCTTCTGCCGGGTTTTCTATTTTTATGACCTCCGCGCCCATGTCGGCGAGCAGCATGGAGCCGAAGGGGCCGGCGCCGTACTGCTCGACCGCCAGCACCGTCACGCCGTCCAGCGGAAGCGGGCGGTCCGCCATCAGATCCTGTTCCGCTCGATCAGGCGCTTGGCGATGACGATGCGCTGGATCTCGTTCGTCCCTTCGCCGATCACCAGCAGCGGCGCGTCGCGATAGAGCCGTTCCACGACGAACTCCTTGGAGTACCCATAGCCGCCATGGATGCGCATGGCTTCCAGGCTGTTCTCGACCGCCGCTTCCGTCGCGAACAGCTTCGCCATGCCGGCCTCGTAGTCGCTGCGGTCGCCGCGATCGAGCGCCGCGGCGGCCTTGTCCGTCAGCAGCCGCGCCGCTTCCACGCGCACCGCCATGTCGGCGAGCTTCAGCGCGATCGCCTGGTGCTCATGGATGAACTTTCCAAAGGTTTTCCGCTGCTGGGCGTATTTCACGGCTTCGTCCAGCGCCCGCTGCGCGACGCCCACGCCGCGCGCCGCGACATTCACGCGGCCCAGTTCGAGACCGGCGATCGCGCAGGCCATGCCCTTGCCCTCGATGCCGCCGATCAGCCGGTCCGCGGGGATGCGGTAATCGTCGAAGACGAGCTCCGCGCTGTCGATGCCCTTGTAGCCGAGCTTCTCCAGCCTTCTCGACACGGCGAAGCCCGGCCCCTTCTCCGCCACGAACATCGACATGCCGTGATGCCGGGGGGTCGCGGCGGGATCGGTCTTGACCAGCAGCGCGAAGCAGGACCCCTCGATCCCGTTGCTGATCCAGGTTTTTGTTCCATTGATGACGTAGTCGTCGCCATCCCGCCTCGCCACGGTGCGGATCGCCTGCAGATCCGTGCCGCAATCCGGCTCGGTCAGCGCCAGCCCGCCGCGCAGCTCGCCCGTCGCGAAGAGCGGCAGGAAACGCGCGCGCTGCTCGTCGGTGCCCATCCTGTCCACGATGCGCGCCATGATCAGGTGCGAGTTCAGGATGCCCGAGACCGACATCCATTCCACCGAGATCCGCTCGATGATCTTCGCATAGGTGGACGGCCGCAGCCCGAGCCCGCCGAGATTCTGCGGAATGACGCAGCCGAACAGCCCGAGCTCCTTCATCCTCGCCACGATCTCGTGCGGATATTCGTCGTCGTGCTCCAGCTTCATGGCCACCGGGCGGACATGCCGCTCCAGGAAACGATCGACGGAATCGAGGACCAGCCTCTCCTGTTCGTCCAAGCCGCTCATCGCTCCGCCTTCACCCCCGCTCCGCGCTTCGGCACCAGGCTGACGCGCTCGAAGGACAGGAACACCGTCCCGTCCGCCTTGTATCCCTCGGTCCTCGTCGTCACGACGCCCTGCTGCGGGCGGGACCTGCTGACGCGCACATCCGTCACCGTGGTGCGTGCATAGATCGTGTCGCCGGGAAAGACGGGTTTGCTGAGGACGATGTCCTTCCAGCCCAGGTTGGCGATCGCGTTGAAGGAAATGTCGTTCACCGTCATGCCCGTGACGATCGCGAGCGTCAGCGCGGAGTTGACCAGCGGCTTGCCGAACTCGGACCGTGCGGCGAAATCCGCGTCGCAATGCATGGGGTGCTGGTTCATCGTCAGCAGGCTGAACTGGATGTTGTCGGCGTCCGTGATCGTGCGGCCCGGCCAGTGCTCGAAGACCTGGCCAGGCGCGAAATCCTCGAGAAAATTGCCCCGTTCGCGCCCTGCGGCGACGTTCCCTGCCACGGTTTCCTCCTTGGTTCGACGCGACTATGTTGTCCGGACGATTTTCTGGCAAGCGGGCAGGACGGGTTTTGGCGATCGATCGAGGCGGTCTGACGGCGGCGCTGGTCGCGACGACCATGGCGCAGGGCATGACGACCTTCACCCTCTTCGGCCTGCCCGTGCTGGTGCCCTTCGTGGCGCGCGACCTCGGGCTGCCGCTGCGCGTCGTCGGCTGGCAGGTGGGGCTGGTCTATGTCTTCGCGGCGCTGACCTCGATCTGGGCGGGCACCGTCGTCCGGCTCGCGGGACCGGCGCGGACGACGCAACTGGCGCTGCTGGCCGGCGCGCTCGCCTGCGGCGGGCTGGCCAGCGCCTCCATTCCCGTGATGGCGCTGGGCTCGGTGCTGATGGGCACGGCCTATGGCCTGACGAACCCGGCCGCTGCCGTGGTGCTGGGCCGGCTTGCGCCGCCGGGCCGGCGCAACCTCGTCTTCGCGGTCAAGCAGATGGGCGTGCCGGTCTTCGCCGCGGGCGCGGGCCTGATCCTGCCCGCGCTTGCCATCCGTATCGGCTGGCAGGGCACGATGCTCGGGGTGGCGGCGGTGCTCACGCTCTTCGCCCTGCCCTTCGCCCTGCTGCGCCCGCACTGGGACACGCAGCCGGCGAGCACGGCGCCGGCGGCGCAGCGCAGCGCCATGGAACTGCTGCGGGAGAGCCGGCCGATGCGCCTGCTCGCGATCCTCGGCGCGCTCTACGGGCTCGTGCAGGTTGCCGTTGCCGCCCACACCGTCGCCATGCTGGTCGAGCAATTCGCCTGGGGCAGCGTCGCCGCGGGCGCGGCCTTCGCGGCGATGCAGGTGGTAGGCGCCGGCGCGCGGCTCGCCTGGGCGACGCTCGCCGACCGCACGCGGGCCGGAATGGGCGTGCTGGGCGTGATCGGGGTCGTCGCCGCCGTGGCGCTGGCCTTCCTGCC
>JAYRQX010000154.1:0-2186 GCA_041910415.1 Acetobacteraceae bacterium
AGGGGCACAAAGGTCAATCCTTTGTGCAGCGGGTATGACCCGTCATCGGTCGCGCCGGCCGCGAAGGCCGGGCGTCCCCTTGGGCGCCCGGTCAGTGATGCGGCAGGCCGTTGGCCTCGAGCGCCCTGCGCATGCGCTGCTGCACCTGGCGCAGCCTTTCGCGTTCGAGGGTGACGAGGATGCGCGGCATGAAGCTTGCGAAGAGAGCGCCGGGCATCGCCCCGGCCATCTTCTCCACGAGCTCGTCCACATTGGACAGCCGGTCCAGCGCGGCCACCAGGCGCGTCACATGCGCGGCGATGGTGCGGGTATCGATGACGCGCGATGGCGCGGAATCCGGAAAGATCAGGTAGCAGACCGCTTCGTCCGTGGCGGCGCCGCCGAACAGCGTGCGGATCAGATGGCGCGACGCCTCCCCCACCGAGGTGGAGCGCCGCCCGCCGGCATCGCCATAGACAAGGGGGGAACTGTCCCCGGTGCTCGGCCGTATGGCGAGGCCGAAATCGCCGATCGAAACCCCGCCATTGTCGCGCAGCGATGCGCTGAGCACGGCATAGGGCACGGTGAAGGGGTTCACCGCGCGGCCATTCTGATCGACCGTGGCGGTCTGCGGGGCGTAGTGGTCGGGGAAGGCGGGGTCGGTGGACATCACCGGGAACCGCCGCCGTGAATCCTGCAGGAAGAGGCGGTCGTCGATCTGAAGGTTGTTGGGATTGGGCCCGAAATTCCGCCGGCTGACGACGCCCGTCCACTCGAAGCTGTTGCGCGGATTGAGGTCCTCGCCGGTCACCGGATCACGCGGCGGTTGTCCCAAGGCATTCAACGGCGGATCGTGGAAGACCGGGTTCGGGTCGCTCTCGTTTGTGGCGTTCTTTAGACTGGTCTCGGAGACCTGGACGCCGTTTCTCGGTCTCAAATTCGTGGCGGAGATCGGCGGCGCATAGGAATCGGGCGCGCCATCGAGATCCTCGTGCAGCGGCGTGTGCAGGATCAGCGCCCGTCCCTGGTCCCAGAGCACCTCGGTCACGGAAACCGCGTGTCCGTGGGTATGGCGCGTCACGAAGGTCCCGCGCGACAGCGGCCGGAAGGTGAAGGCGGGGGCGGCGGGCGGCCTTGGTGCGATTCCGCGCATCCAGGCCGGTTGCGGCGTCGGCGGATAGTGGACCATCACAGGCTCCCGCATCGTCGCGACATCCGCGGCGTCGTCATCGCATGCGCTGATTATGCACCCTCAGTTCGGACCGAGGCACAACATGGCGTGATCCCTGCGCCGCGCACCGATCGACGGCCGCGTCCTGATCCTTCGCCGGGGGCCGCCGGGCGGGCGAGTTTGCCAGTGGCGCCCCGCGCTCCTGCGTCGTTTACTGGCGACATGGAATGGCTCGGGGTCCCGCCAGGGACATCCGGCCGAGGAGGACGGATGGGTCACTCACGATGGAGCGCGCGCATGGGCCTGCGCGCGGCGCTCCTGGCCGGAATCGCCTGCGCCGCGATGACGCCCCTCGGCGCCTCCGCCCAGACCGCCGCCCCCGGGCCGCAGCCCGCCGCGGTGGAAGCGCAGCCGGGCCAGCAACTCACCCAGGAACAGCTCGCCCGCCTCCTCGCCCCCATCGCGCTCTACCCGGACACCCTGCTGACCCAGGTGCTGGTGGCCTCCACCTACCCGCTCGAGATCGTGCAGGCCTATCGCTGGGCGACCAACGCGCAGAACGCGCAGCTGCGCGGCGAGGATCTCGCGCGCGCGCTGCAAGCCCAGCCCTGGGATCCCTCCGTGAAGTCGCTGGTGCCCTTCCCCGACGTGCTGGCCATGATGAACAACCAGCTCGACTGGACCCAGCAGCTGGGCGACGCGATGCTGGCGCAGGAAGAGGACACGCTCGCCGCCATCCAGTCGCTGCGGCTCCGCGCGCGGGATGCCGGCACGCTGGCGGACAACGCGCAGCAGCGCGTCGTGGTCGAGCAGAACGTGACCGTCCAGCAGGCGCCGGGTGCGGCGGCGCCGCCGCCGCAGGTCATCCGCATCGAACCCGCCCAGCCCGACGTCGTCTTCGTGCCGCAGATCAACCCGGCCGTCGCCTATGGCAGCGGCTGGCCCTATGCCGGCCCGCCGCCCTACGCCTTCCCGCCGCCGGCGGGCTGGGGCGTCGGCAGCGCGCTGGTGCAGGGCCTCGCCTTCGGCACCGGCG
>JAYRQX010000155.1:0-5448 GCA_041910415.1 Acetobacteraceae bacterium
GCGACGCGGCGCGTGCGGCGCCGCGCATCGCCGCCGCGCTCGGCGATGTCGGCTTCGGCCCCGGGGAGGCGCCGTCGCGCGTGATCGACTGGGTGTTCCAGGGGCGCGGGCTTTCGGTCGCCGCGGTGACGGTGCTGTTCGGCGAGGCACCGCGGGCACGCGCCTCGGTCGCGCTGCGCCATTGGCTGGTGCAGGTGGACCGGCAGGCGTTCACGCCGCTCCACGCAGCGCGCTGAGTCCTGAAATGTTTCGTCGCCGCGGCGTTGGCGGCGCGACCACAGTCGAGGCCGGCGATCAGCAGCAGGAGGGGTGGCATGGTCTCGAACATGCGGCGCGCAACGACGCAGCCACAGCTCGGGCCATCGCGTCCCCAGCGCTCGCTGATGGCGCCGCTCGGCCTGCCCGCGCTCGTGATCGGCGCGATCCTGCTGGCATTCGCCGCATGGCAGGCGGCGGAACGCCTCGCCTTCGATGACTTCCCCGCCGCCGAGGCGCGGCTCAATGAGTATGGCCACTATGTCTTCGCCATCCCCGACGGGCGTCGGATCGACGTGCCCCCGGGTGTGGTCTGCGTGGCGCGCTGCGCGCCGGGGTCCACGGCCACCATGCGCTACGACCCGGCCCGGCCGCGCCGGGCGGAGCCCGAGGGCGAGCCCGGGACGTGGTTCACGACGGCCCTTCCCGGCGTGCCCGGACTGATCCTCGTCCTCGCCGGCCTGTCCTGGATGCGGCGCGATCGACGCGAAGCGGTGGAACCGCCGCCCTCGCGCGCGTCATCCGCCCTGGTTCTGCCGATCGAGCGGGTGGTCCCCAGTGTGGATGGCGACGGGCCCTTCTGGCGCATCGTGGCGCGCGGGATGGAGATGAACACCGGGCGGAGCATCAAGGTCGAGAGCCCGAGATTGCGCATGGACCCGACGCCGTTCCTGGCCGGCATCACGACGGTGCGCATCGGCGGCGCCTACGGCATGGCGCTGGATTTCCTGCCGCCCGAGCTCCTGGATCGGATGCGGCGGGAGCAGGCGCCTCCGGCCTCGCCACCGATGGTTCCGGTGGCGCGGCGCCAGCGCGTCCCGCTCCTGATGGGAGTCGCGGCCCTTCTGGTGATAGCCGCGCTCTGGCTGTGCTGGACGGGGACACGAGCGATCATCGACGAGATGGAATACCGCGACGGCACCGAGCTGACGGACGCCCGGATCGCGTCGTTGCTGGAGGTGGGGCATGGCGAGTCCTACGACTGGCGGACGCCGGTCCTCGCCTTCCGCCTGCCCGATGGGCGGGAGGTGCAGGCGCGCTCCACGCGGACCATTCCGTTCTGGACCTATTACGGCGAGGGCGACCTGGTCGCGGTGCGCTACGATCCCGACGACCCGTCGGTCGCGGCCGTTGACCTCGGCTTCGGTGCCTGGCTGGACGGCGCGCCGTTCCTGTTGATGGCCCTGATCCTGTTCGGCACCGCCGTCTTCATCGGGTCGATCCGGTTCGACCTGACGCCGCCGCCGCGCCGCTGACGCCGAGCGCGGCGAGCAGGCGGCCATCGAGCACAGCAAGGCCCGCCGCGATCGTCGTCATGCCGAGGAGTTGGCGCACCGTGAGCGCCTCTCCGAGCACCAGCGTGCCGAGCAGGATGGCGGTGACGGGAATCAGCAGCGTGACGAGCAGCAGGTTCACCGGCCCCGCCGCTTCCAGGATCCGGAAATAGAGCCAGTAGGCGAGCGCCGTGGACAGCAGGCCAAGCCCGAGCGTCGCCAGCAGCGCCGCGCCCGAAGGCCGCTGCAGCGTCCAGGGCGCATCCAGGACGAGCGCGAGCGGCAGCATCAGTGCCGTGGACGCCACCGTCTGCCCGGCCGCCGCGCCGAGCGGTGGCACGCCCAAGGCGCGGAAGCGTCGTCCCCAGATGCCGGCGAGGGCGTAGGACAGCGTCCCGCCAAGAATGGCCGTGGCGGCCCAGCCCGCCGCCGTCAGTCCGCGCAGCATGTCGGGTCCGAGCATGAGGACGACGCCCGCGAAGCCGGTCGCGACACCCGCGAGCCGCGCGGGCGTGGCCTTCTCCTCGGTCAGGGCGTGCGCGACCAGCACCGCGAAAAGCGGCGTCGTCGCGTTGAGGATGGACGCGAGGCCCGAGGCAACGTGCTGCTGCGCCCAGACGATGAGCGCGAAGGGAAGGGCGTTGTTGAGCAGCCCCATGCCGAGGCAGGCGAGCGCCACCGCGCGCGTCCTCGGCAGCGCGATGCCCAGGGCGCACAGCACGATCAGCAGCGCCGCCGCGGCGATGGCGACGCGCAGCGTCACAAGGGTGAGCGGCGGGATCTCCCGCACCGCGACGGCGACAAAGAAGAAAGAACCGCCCCAGAGGACGGAGAGGGCGACCAGCATCGCCCAGATGCGTGCGTTCATGGCGGCAGCATCGGGCCGTGGCCGCGCGGCGGCCATCCGCCCGTTGCGCTCAGTCGATCCGGGCGCCGCTGGCGCGGACGATTTCCGCGTGGCGCGCGATCTCCTCGCGCATGAAGGTCGCGAGCCGTTCGGGGGGACCGCCCAGCAGGTCAAGCCCCGCACCCTGCAGCCGCGCGCGGCCTTCGGGGTCGGTCAGCACCTCGTTCACCACGGCATTCATGCGCGCGAGGACGGGCTGCGGCGTGCCGCGCGGCGCGAGGATGCCGAACCAGGTGCCGAAGACGAGGCCGGGCATGCCAAGCTCGGCCGTCGTCGGGATGTCGGGCGCCTGCGGCGCGCGGCGCTCGGAGAGCAGCGCGAGGGGGACGACCTCCCCGGCGCGGATCTGCGGCAGCGCGCCGGTCACCAGGTTGAACATCGCCTGGATGCGATTGGACAGAAGATCGGTCGTCGCCGGCGACGGGCCCGCATAGGGCACGTGCTGCATCTCCGTTCGCGTGATCTGGCGGAACAGCTCGCCGGCGAGGTGCATCGAACTGCCGTTGCCGGTCGAGCCGAAATTGATCGCGCCGGGATGGGCGCGGGCGTACTCGGTGAACTCCGCGAGGGTGCGCGGGCCGAGCTGGCGGTTCACGACCAGAAGATTCGGCACGTTGCCGACGAGGACCACCGGATCGAAGTCGCGCAGGGGATCGAAGGGAAGATCGCGGTAGAGCGCGGGATTGGTGGCGAGCGTGCCGGCCCAGCCCCAGAGGAAGGTGTAGCCGTCCGGTGCCGCGCGCGCCGCGGCGGCGGCGCCGACATTGCCGTTGGCGCCGGCACGGTTTTCCACCACCACGCGCTGCGGCAGGCGCTTGTCGAGTTCCTGCGTCAAGATGCGCGCCAGCGTGTCCGCGGTGCCGGCGCCGCCCTGGGTGGGGACGATCAGCCGCACGGGCCGTTCGGGCCAGGGGGCCTGGGCGCGGGCGGGTGTTGCGAGGAGAGGGGCGGCGAGGACGGCTCGGCGGGTCGGGCGCATACGGTCGATCATAGATAACGCAGCGCCACGAAGCCCAGCACGATCGCGGCCGCGGCGACGGTGGTGACCATCGTCAGCCGCTTCTCGATGAACTCCTGGATCGGCGGGCCGAACTTCCGGATCAACGCGGCAACGAGAAAGAAGCGTGCGCCGCGGGTGATGACGCTGCACACCATGAAGATCATGAAATCGAACTTGGCGGCGCCGGAGGCGATGGTGACGATCTTGTAGGGGATCGGCGTCAGCCCCTTGATCAGGATGAGCCAGGCGCCCCACTGCCCGTACCAGGTCTCGAACCGCGCCAGCGCATCCACATAGCCATAGGCGCGCAGCACCGGCTGGGCCACGGCTTCGAACAGGTAGTAGCCGATGATGTAGCCGAGGATGCCGCCGAGGACGGAGGCGATGGTGCAGATCAGCGCGTAGCGATAGGCGCGGTCCGGCCGCGCCAGGCACATCGGGATCAGCATCGCATCGGGCGGGATGGGGAAGAAGGAGCTTTCGGCGAAGGACACGCCCGCCAGCGCCGCCGGCGCGCGGGGATGCGCGGACAGCCTCAGCACCCAGTCGTAGAGCGCACGCAGCATCGGATCGGTCGGCTCCTGTGGTGGGCGCGGGTCATGCGCCCGGGCTGTGGCGAATTGGCGGCGGGGATCAATCGTCTCATCGGGGGGGCCCTGGTGGGGAGGGTGTCTGCCCCCACCCCAACCCCTCCCCCGCTGCGCAGGGGAGGGGCTAGACCTTCGCCTCGATCGCGTCCCAGATCGCCTCTTCCAGCTTCACGCCGTCGAAGCGCGTGATCTCCTGCAGGCCGGTAGGCGAGGTCACGTTGATCTCGGTCAGATACCCGCCGATCACGTCGATGCCCACGAAGATCAGGCCGCGCGCCTTCAGCTCCGGCCCGATGCGCGCGCAGATCTCCTGCTCGCGCGGGGTCAGCACCGTCTTCTCCGGCCGGCCGCCGACATGCATGTTGCTGCGCGCCTCCCCCGCCGCGGGGACGCGGTTGATGGCACCCATGGCGACGCCGTCCACCAGGATGATGCGCTTGTCGCCCTCGCGCACCGCAGGAACGTATTTCTGCACCATGATCGGCTCGCGCGAGCGTTCGGTGAACATTTCCAATAGTGAGTTCAGATTCATGTCGTCGGGCTTCACCAGGAACACCCCGGCACCGCCATTGCCGAACAGCGGCTTCAGGATGATGGTCTCGTGCTTCGCCCTGAAGCGCATGATCTGCGCGCGTTCGGCGGTGACGAGCGTTTCCGGCATCAGGTCCGGGAAATGGGTGACGAACAGCTTTTCCGGCGCGTTGCGGACATGGGCGGGGTCGTTCACCACCAGCGTCCTGGGGTGGATGTGTTCCAGCATGTGGGTGGCCGTGATGTAGGCCATGTCGAAAGGCGGGTCCTGGCGCATCAGTACCACGTCCATGTCGGCGCCGAGGTCGAGCTCCAACGGGTCGCCGAAGGAGAAGTGGTTGCCGTGCTCGCGCCGCACCGTCACGGGATGCGCGCGCGCGCTGACGCGGCGGTTGGACAGGCCGAGTTCGCGCACATGGTAGTGCCACAGGCCGTGCCCGCGCTTCTGGGCTTCGAGCATCAGCGCGAAGGTGCTGTCGGCGTCGATGTTGATGGAGTCGATCGGGTCCATCTGGACCGCGACCTTCAGTGCGCGCGCCATGCCGTACTCTCCTGCTCTCAGCGCCCCTGTGCCATCGCGGCGCCGTCTCCGCCAGCCTAAAGGGCTTCGCGAGGAAGGCCAGCGACGCCCCAACCGTTGGGTGAAAATGGTTAACAAAATGCGCTTTTTGCTTAAGGCCTGCCCGCGCCTTCGCTAGACGTTTCGGGACCGTTAACCCCGTCCGGACTGCCTTCCATGAGCCTGAACCTCTTCAGCCGCAGCGCCTTCCGCTTTGCCTGGGACGGCGCACCGTTCCTGGTCTTCGACGATGTGACGATCGACCTGCCCGGCGGCAGCCCCTTCGCCTTCGCGCCCGGCCCGGCGCCTGACGAGGCGCCCGCATCGCGCCC
>JAYRQX010000156.1:0-1619 GCA_041910415.1 Acetobacteraceae bacterium
CGCCGATGACACGCAAGCCCGCCCCGCGATTCCGCCGGCTGCTCCGCCGCGCCGCGCTGCTCGCCACCGGCGCCTTCGTGGCCTTCATCGCGCTGCGCATCTGGCAGTCCGAACAGGGGCCACCGCTGGCGCCCTGGCATCAATTCGTCCCGCAGGAAATCGCGCGCGACGCGCTGGAGGGAACCGACTGGGCCGGCTACATGGCGGCCGAGGCCACGATCCTCGCCACCGTCCGCACTGAGGTGACAAACCGGCTGGCGCCCGAGGACCGGGTCGCCGCGAACCGCTATTTCGCGGAGAGCCCGGTGAACCCCATGCGCTTCGCACAGGACTGGAACCGCTCCTTCATCCTGGAACCCGATGGCCCGCCGCGCGGGGCCGCCGTGCTGCTGCACGGGCTGACCGACGCCCCCTTCAGCATGCGCCACCTGGCGCAGCTGTACCGGGACCTGGGCTTCGTCGCGATCGCCATCCGCATGCCGGGCCACGGCACCGTCCCCGCCGGGCTGGCCGAGGCGGTGTGGGAGGACTGGATGGCCGCGACGCGGCTTGCGGTCCGCGAGGCACGCCGGCGCGTCGGGCCGGACCGCCCGCTGCATCTCGTCGGCTATTCCAATGGCGGGGCGCTGGCGGTGAAGCACGCGCTCGATGCCATCGAGGATCCGCATCTCGCGCGGCCGGACCGCATCGTGCTGCTCTCGCCCATGATCGGCGTCACGGCCTTCGCGCGCTTCGCCGGGCTCGCAGGACTGCCGGCAATGCTGCCGCGCTTCGCGCGCGCCGCCTGGCTCGACGTGCAGCCCGAATACAATCCGTTCAAATACAACTCCTTCCCGGTGAACGCCGCACGGCAGACCTACCGGCTCACCGCGGCGCTGCAGGCGCAGCTCGGACGTCTCGCGGCCGCCGGGCGGCTCGACGGGCTCGCGCCGATCCTTACCTTCCAGTCCGCCGCGGACGCCACGGTCTCGACCCCCGCCGTGGTCTCGGCGCTCTATGCGCACCTGCCGGAGAATGGCAGCGAACTCGTGCTGTTCGACCTGAACCGGCGCGCGGCCTTCGGCCCGCTCTTCGGCCCCGCGGCGCGGCTTCTGCTCGATCGCATCGTGCCGCCCGCTCCGCGGCGCTTCGGCCTGACCATCGTGGCCGATGCCCCTGAAGGCGCGGTGGTGGAAGCGCGGCGCAGCTTCGCGGGGTCGGCGGAGACGGGGCGCCAGCCGCTCGGCCTGGCCTGGCCGCGCGGCGTGTTCTCGCTCTCCCATGTCGCGCTGCCCTTCCCGCCCGCGGACGGGCTCTACGGCGCCGATCCCGATCCGGCCGATGCCTTCGGCGTGCAGCTCGGCGCGATCGACCTGCGCGGGGAGCGCGGCGTGCTGATCGTGGGACTCGACGCCCTGTCGCGCGCGACGTCCAACCCCTTCTTCGCCTATATCGCTGCGCGCGTGACCGAGGCCCTGCCCCCGCTCCGGCGCTGACGGGAGACCGGCGCCGCAACACGATCCGGCCGCCGACCGGACGCGGCGCGCCGGATTCCTGTGGGACGCCAGGCACAGGATCGGGACAACCGGCCTATTGCGGCGGATCAAACGAAAGCGCTCCAATCAT
The DNA here is from genome assembly GCA_041910415.1 of Acetobacteraceae bacterium. Classification (GTDB taxonomy): domain Bacteria; phylum Pseudomonadota; class Alphaproteobacteria; order Acetobacterales; family Acetobacteraceae; genus JAYRQX01. Next base: position 1,606 of record JAYRQX010000156.1, read on the forward strand.
GCGTACGGTGATAG
>JAYRQX010000157.1:0-1541 GCA_041910415.1 Acetobacteraceae bacterium
ACTGCCCGTCCGCAAGCTCGGCAGGCGCGGACTCGAGGCGATGGCGGAGCGCGTGACCGATCTGCAGACGCTGCTCGGCGCGGCGCCGCCGATGGCGGCGGTGCAGGACGCGCTGACCGAGGGGCTGGCCACGACGCTGCGCCTCGACCGGCGCGACGCGGCCTTGACCGAGGCGGAGCGCGCGGCCGCGGACGGGATCCAGGCGAGCGAGATCGGTACCGAGGCCTTCGTGCGCGGCCATGACGACGCGCTGCCGACGGAGGGTCGCATCGTCACGCATTGCGTGCAGACGCCGGGGGGCACGATCGAGGTGGTGCTGAAGCTGCGCGACGGTGTGGCGCCCGTGGTGGACCAGGCGCTGGTCGCGGGCGATTTCTTTGCCGAGCCGCCCGCGGCCGTTGCGGCTCTCGAAGCACGGCTTCGCGCCTGCCACGCGAAGGATCTCGCCGCCGTGGCGGGCCACGCGCTGGATGCATCCGGCGCGCGCTTCCTCGGGTTCGATCGCGCGGACGTCGTCGCCGCGATTGCCGGCGCGGCCGGGCATGCGCTGGGACGCGCGCCATGAGCGCCGCCGAACGGCTGCTGATCGTCCTGGTGAACACCGATCCGCGCAACGGCGAGGAACTCGGCGCACCCTTCTACCAGGCGGCCGTGGCCGCGGCCCTCGGCTACCAGGTCGATGTCGTCTGCACGGCGACCGCTGGCAGGCTTCTGCGCCGCGGCGTGGCCGAGGCGCTGGAGGTGAAGCAGGGCAGCGGGCGGAGCGTCTATGGCTTCATCCAGGACGCGCACCGGCACGGCGCGCGCTTCTGGGCGTGCCCGGCCAATCTCGACCTCTTCGACATGGTGGCCGAGGAGCTGATCCCGGAATGCGCAGGCATGATGAGCACGGCGCAGATGATTTCCGACCTGATGGACGGCGAATGCCGCGTGCTCACCTACTGACATGATCACGGTCCGCGGCTGCCATTTCCCTGCACATCTTTTGTACGATGTGGAGAATCACATCTGGTACGAGCGGCTGCCCGACGGGTCGTTCCGGATGGGCATGACCTCGGTCGCCATTGCGCTTGCGGGCGAGGTGCTGGCCTTCACGCCGCGCCGGGTGGGCCGCCCGACCCAGGCGAACCGCGCCTGCGCCACGATCGAGAGCGGCAAGTGGGTCGGCCCCGCGCGCATCGCATTCGACGGCACGGTGCTGGCCGTCAACGAGCCGATGATTGATCGCCCGTCGCTCGCCAATCGCGACTGCTACGGTGCGGGGTGGATGCTGATCGCCATGCCGGCCGATGAGGCGCCGATAGCGCGCCTCGTCTCCGGCAACCAGATCGCCGAGGCCTACGAGGCCTGGATGACGCGCGAGAGCTTCCCTGGCTGCGGCGCGGCGGATGAGCCGCCGGCCTAGAGGGTGTTATGTATTTTGCATAAGGCTGGCGGCCTGTTTGAGCATGATGCAGACGAAGGCGACGGTGTGGAAGCTGGCGAGGGTGGAGGCGTAGCGCTCGTAGTCCTTGACGAGGCGACGGCATCGGGTGGCCCAG
>JAYRQX010000158.1:0-8674 GCA_041910415.1 Acetobacteraceae bacterium
GATGAAGAACAAGGGCGTCGCGGCCTTCGTCACCGACGGCCTGGCACGTGACCGCGCCGGCATCGTCGCCTCCGGCCTGCCGCTCTTTGCCGCGGGCATCGTGCCGACCTCCCCTGCCGCGAACGGGCCGGCGGTAATCGGTGCGCCGGTCGTCGTCGGCGGGCAGCATGTGCGGCCTGGCGACATCATCGTGGGCGATGCCGACGGCGTGGTGGTGATCCCGCAGGACCGGGCCGAGGCGATCCACCAGCGGCTGGAAGCCGTGCGCGCGGCGGAGGTGACGGCGATCGCGAATGTCGAGGCCGGCGCCACCGACACCGACCGCATCCGCGCCCTGGTCGCCAACGCCCGCATCGTGAACGCGGAGTAGGGCCGCCATGCCCATGCCCCTCGACGCCGGCGCGCAACGCGTCCTCGACCTGATCCGGGAACTCGGCCGCCCGCCCTTCCACACCCTGACGCCCAAGGAAGCGCGCGAGGCAAACGCGAAGTCGCGCCCCGTGCTGCAGCCGGAGCCACCGGAGGTCGCCGAGGTCGAAGACCTGACCTGCCCCGGCCCCGCGGGCGCGATCCGGCTCCGCCGCTACCGCGGCCTCGGCACCGATCCGAGGGAAGCGCTGCCCTGCCTGCTCTTCATGCATGGCGGCGGCTGGGTGATCGGTGATCTCGACAGCCACGACCAGCTCTGCCGCTCGCTGGCGAACCACGCGTCCTGCTGCGTCATCGCCGTGGACTATCGCCTGGCGCCGGAACATCCCTTTCCGGCGGCGGTCGAGGATTCGGCCGCCGCGATGCAATTCGTCGCGGCGAACGCGGCGGCGCTGCGCATCGACGGCACGCGCATCGCGGTGGGCGGCGACAGCGCCGGCGGCAATCTGGCCGCCGTGCTCGCGCTGCTCGGGCGCGATGGCGCCATTCCCGCGCCGGGCTTCCAGCTGCTGCTCTACCCGGCGGTGGACATGGCCGGCGTGCGGCCCGCGCATCAGCGTTTCACCGAGGGCTACGTGCTGACGAACCAGACCATGCGCTGGTTCATCGACCACTACATCCAGGACGCCGCGCACGCGCTGGACTGGCGCGCCTCGCCCTTGCGCGCGCTGACGCTCGCCGGTGTTGCGCCCGCCTTCGTCATGACCTGCGGCCATGACCCGCTGGTGGACGAGGGCATCGCCTATGCGCGGCGGCTGGAGGAGGAGGGCGTGTCGGTCTCGCATCTCCACGTCGCGGACCAGATGCATGCCTACCTGACCATGGGCAGGTTCATCCCGACCGCGGACCTCACGCTGCGTCAATCCGCCGCGGCGCTGCGGCATCACTGGGGCGTGGCGTGACGCTGTTGCTGCAAGGCAAGGCCGCGCTCGTCACGGGCGGCGGCTCCGGCATCGGGCGCGCGACGGCGATCGCCTTCGCGCGCGAAGGGGCGCGGGTGGCAGTGGCGGATGTGATGCTGGACGCCGCGCAGCGCACCGTTGCCGTGATCAACGACGCCGGCGGCCAGGCGATCGCGATTGCCGCCGATGTCACGGACGACGCCGCCGTCGCGGCCATGGTGCGCGCGACGGTCGCGGCCTTCGGGCGGCTCGACTGCGCCTTCAACAATGCCGGTATCTCGCCGCGCACGGTCGGCGCCGGCGGGCAGAAGATCGGCGACGTCACGCCGGACGCGTGGGACCGCATGATCGACGTCAACCTCACCGGCGTCTGGCGCTGCCTGCGGCACGAAGTCGCGCAGATGCGGACGCAGGAGAGTGGCGGCGCCATCGTCAACACGGCCTCCATCGGCGGTCTCGTCGCACTGCCGATGTCCTCCGCCTACACGGTCGGCAAGCATGGCGTGGTGGGGCTCACGAAGCTCGCCGCGAAGGACCATGCCGAGGAGAGGATCCGCGTGAACGCGGTCTGCCCCGGCTATATCGAAACGCCGATGACGACGCAGTCGCTGGCGGAGAACGGAGAGCGCATCCGCGCCCGCACACCGCTCGGCCGCGAAGGCCAGCCCGAGGAAATCGCCGGACTCGTCGTCTTCCTCTGTTCCGACCGCGCGAGCTACATCACAGGCGCCGCCTATGCCGCCGATGGCGGCTACACGGCCGTCTGATCAACGTCACGAAAGACACCGACCATGACCTTCGACCCGCGCCCCGCCGCCCGCCTGCTCGCCGAGGCTTGGCGCAGCGGCAACCCGATCGACGTGCTGCCCGATGGCATCCGCCCCGGGGACGTGAACGAGGGTTACGATATCCAGGACCTGTTCATGGCGGAGATCGCCAAGCCCGTTATCGGCTGGAAGCTCGGCCTCGGCAGCGCGCCGCAGAAGATGCAGACGGGCGTGGGTCGCGCGATCGCCGGCCGCATCCTGGGCTCGCATCTGTTCAAGCATGGCGATGCCATACCGGTGCCGGCCATCGGCGCTGCGGTGATCGAGTTCGAGATCGGCTTCATCCTCGGCCGCGATATCCGCCCCGAGGAAGGCACCTTCCCGGTCATGGATGCGGTCGCCGAGGTCTGCGTGACCTACGAGATCGTCCTCTCGCGCTTCAAGGATCGCCTCGCCGCGGGCTGGCCGAGCTTCGCCGCCGACAACGGCGCCTTCCACGCGCTGGTGCTGGGCCCCAAGGTCGAGCCCGCGCGCCTCGGTTTCCTGGCGCAGACGCTCAGTGTCTCCGCGAATGGCGAGGCGATGGCCGGCGCCATCATCGGCGATCTCGCGACCGATCCCACCGCGTCCTTCGCCGACCTGATCGCGGTGGCGAAGGAGCGGAAGATGGTGCTGCCGAAGGGCAGCATCATCTCGACCGGCACGCTGTCGAAGCCCTTCCCGGCCAGCGGCCCGCAGACGGTGCTGCGCGCCGAGTTCATGGGCCAGGAGCTTGCCTGCACGCTGAAGGTGGGCTGAAACCCGCCTTCGCGGCGAGGGCGTCATACCAACGGTCGAATGCTTCGCCCGTTGGTATTCATCTTTGCTGACCCTCATGCGCCGGGCGCAAACCTCCGGTTTGCTTGGCTCGCCGGACCACCGGCGGATCGGCACAGCCGACCGCGAGCAGGCCGCATTCGCGGCCTCGGCACGAGTCAAGCCCTCGTGCCGCAGGCATCAGATGTTGGCGCCCTCGATCACATTGCCGAAGCGCACCCAGGAATGGCCGTCCCAGCGCTGCAGCTGCATGTGGCGGATGGGGTGGAAGTTCGTCGCACTCGTGCTGACCTTCACGCCGGGCAGCAGTGTCGCGATGTCCAGGGGTGCGAGGCTCGCGGCCTGGCGCATGACGTTCTCGCGCGAGAAGTCCTGGCCGCACTGGCGCAGCGCCTGGATCATCGTCGTCGCCACCGCGAAGCCGTAGGTGTAGTTGTTGTCGCCGAGCTCGCGTTCGTTCACCTCCGGCATGTAGCGGCGCATGAAGTCGCGCCACTCGTTCATGCCGGGGTCGTTGGCCCAGGACGCATCGGACTGGTCCTTGCGATAGTCCGAGGTGATGAGGCCGACGCCCTTCTCGGGTCCCGCCGGCTGCATGACCGCCGCGCCGGAGACCGAGACGTTGGACATGAAGAACATCGGCCGCCAGCCGATGTCGTGCACGCGGCGGATCGCCTGGGCGGCGAAGCGCGGGATCATGCCCCCGATCAGCGCATCCACGCCCGAGGATTGCAGCGTGACGATCTGGCTGTCGATCGTGGGATCCGTCGCTTCGTAGGAGACGAGGCGCGTGCGCGCGTCGAAGCTGGTGCCCAGCACGTCGCGCACCCCGTTGACGTAGTCGCGCCCGAAATCGTCGTTCTGGTAGAGGATGCCGATCTTCGCGTCTGCCTTCTGTTCCTGGATGTATTTCGCGTAGATCTGCGCCTCGGTCCGGTAGCTGGGCTGCCAGCCCATGGTCCAGGGAAACTCCTGCGGGTTCGCCCATTTGTCGGCGCCGGTCGCCAGGAACAGCTGCGGCACGCGCCGCTGGTTCAGGTAGCGCTGCACGGCGCTCTGCGTCGGCGTGCCGAGGCCGTTGAAGAGGAAGGCGACGCGGTCCTGCTCCACCAGGCGGCGCGTCTGCTCCAGCGTGCGCGGCGGCGAATAGCCGTCGTCATAGATGATGAAGTTCACGCGTCTGCCGCCGACGCCGCCCTGGTCGTTCAGCCGCTTGAACATCGCCTCGTGGCAGCGGGAGATGACGGAGTAGGCCGAGGCCGGACCGGACAGCGCGTTGGTGCTGCCGATCTTGATCTCGTTGGCAGTGACGCCGGGCGCCTGCTGCGCGGGTGCCAGCTGCGGCAGGGCAAGCGTGCCGGCACCGGCGCCGGCGGCGATCAGAAGGGAACGGCGGGTCGTGGTCATGGTCTTGCTCCTCCCAGGGCTGGTGTTCAAGGCCGGCTCCGCAGCCGGGTTGCGATGCGGCGCAACAGCCCCGCGACGCCGTCCGGCAGCAGGAACAGGAAGACGATCAGGATGACGCCGTAGATCACGCCCGGCGCCGAGCGCGAGATGGTCTCGGCGATGTTCGGCACGAAGACGACGAAGATGCCGCCGAACACCGAGCCGAGGATGGACGACACGCCGCCCACCACCATGCCGACGAAGAAGGTGATGGAGACGAAAAAGCCGAAGCTGTCGGGGGCCACGAACTCGATGGCCGCGGCCGAGAGCGATCCCGCGATGCCGGTCACCATGGCGGAGACCGCGAAGGCGCGCGTCTTCAGCGTGGCGATGTCCATGCCCATCGCTTCCGCCGCGACCGGATTGTCGCGCGTCGCCATCAGCGCGCGGCCGATGCGGGAGTGGATGAGGTTCCACGCGCCCCAGAAGACCAGCGCGGCGGCGGCGAGCGCGACCAGGTACATCCACTGGTCGGCATTCAGTGGCACCGGCAGCCAGGCGGGCGGCTCGGGCTTGGTGATGAAAAGGCCCTGCACGCCGCCGGTCCAGCCTTCGATCGCCTTGTGCTTGAGGATCTGCGGCACGGCGACGGCCAGCGAGAAGGTGACGAGCGCCAGATAGAGGCCGCTCAGGCGGAGCGCGGGGAAGCCCACGCCATAGCCGACCAGCGCGCAGATGGCGGCCGAGGCGGGCAGCGTCGCGTAGAAGGACCAGCCCGCATGCTCCATCAGCAGCACGGTGGTATAGGCGCCGATGGCAAAGAAGGCACCATGACCGAGCGAGATCTGGCCGCTGTAGCCGGTGACCATGTTGAGCCCGAGGACGGCCAGGGCGCTGATGACGGCCATGGTGAGCTGGAAGAGATGAAAACCTTCCAGCAGGACGACCGGCGCGATGGCGGCTGCCGCGGCAGCCAGGGCGATGAGGATGCGGAGCGGCGCGGTCATACCCGGCTCTGCACCACACGGCCGAAGAGGCCGGAGGGTCGCACGACGACGACGCCGATGATGATCGCCAGCGCCACCGTCAGCTTCAGCTCCGTGCCGACGACGTACGCGCCGGCCAGGTTCTCCAGGACGCCGACGGCGAAGCCGCCGATCACGGCGCCGGCCGGGTTGTCGATGCCGCCCAGCAGGGCGCCGGCGAAGGCGTAGAGCAGGATGCCCAGCATCATGTTGGGGTCGAGGAAGACGACGGGCGCCACCATCATGCCCGCAATGGCGCCGATCGCTGCGGCGAGCCCCCAGCCCAGCGCCAGCATCCATCCGACGCGGATGCCGACGAGACGCGCGGAAGCGGGGTTGAAGGCCGCCGCGCGCATCGCCAGCCCAAGCCTCGTGTGCCGGAAGAACAGATAGACGAGGCCGAGCACGACCAGCGTCACGACGGTCGAGCCGAACTCATGCCCCGAGATCAGGCCCCCCAGCAGGGGCCTGTCGCTGAACGGGGACGGAAACGCCTTCGTCGTGTAGCCGAAGATCCAGCCCGTCGCGTTGCCGATGATGAGCAGCAAGCCGATGAACACGCCGACATGCGTCAGCACCGGCGCATGCTGAACGGGACGCATCAGCAGCCGCTCGATGACGACTCCGATTGCGAAGGAGACCGTCACCGTCCCCGCGAAGGCGACCCAGTAGGGCAGCCCCGCCTCGATCATGCTCCAGGCGATGAAGGTCGAAAGCGTCGCCATCTCGCCCTGGGCGAAGTTCACGTGGTGCGTCGCCTGGTAGATCATCACGAGCGCCAGCGCGACCGAGGCATAGATGCCCCCCGTGGCGATGCCGGCGACGAGCTGGTGCGCGAAGGCGTCCATCCCCTCAGTATCCCAGATAGGCGCGGCGGATCGCTTCGTCCGCGCGCAGTTCCGCCGCGGAACCGGAGACGACGACGCGCCCGGTCTCCAGCAGATAGGCCCGGTCGGCGAGGTCGAGCGCCAGGTTCGCGTTCTGCTCCACCAGCAGGATGCCGACGCCCGATTCCGCCCGCACGCGCCGCATGATGCCGAAGATTTCCTGCACGACGAGCGGCGCGAGGCCGAAGGACGGCTCGTCCAGCAGCAGCAGCTTCGGGCGCAGCAGCAGGGCGCGCGCGATCGCCAGCATCTGCTGCTCGCCGCCGGACAGCGTGCCCGCCTGCTGGCGCCAGCGTTCCTTCAGGCGCGGGAAATACCCGCACATCCTCTCGAAATCGGCCGAGACCTCGCCGTCGCGCCGCGTGTAGGCGCCAAGGCGAAAATTCTCCTCGACCGTCAGTTCCATGAAGGTGCCACGGCCGTCAGGCACATGCGCGATGCCGAGGCGCGCGATATCCTCCGTCGCGCGGCCGAGGATCGGCGTGCCCGCGAAGGTCGCCGCGCCCTGGGCGCGGATCATGCCGCACACCGCGCGCAGCGTCGTCGTCTTGCCCGCGCCATTGGCGCCGAGCAGCGCGGTCACGCCGCCTTCCTCCACCGTGAAATCCATCGCGTGCAGCACGGGCGCGGCGCCGTAGCCCGCGGTCAGGCCCCGCACCTCAAGCAGCGGCATGGGCGTCCTCGCCCAGATAGGCGCGGATCACATCGGGGTCGTTGCGTACCTCATAGGGTGTGCCGTCCGCGATCTTCCTGCCGAAGTTCAGCGCCACCACCTTGTCGGAGACGCGCATCACCAGGTTCATGTGATGCTCGACCAGCAGGATCGAGAGCCCGAAGCGCTCCCGCACATCGGCGAACAATCCGGCCAGCGCGTCCACCTCCTCGTGGTTCAGCCCGCCGGCGGGTTCGTCCAGCAGCAGCAGGCGCGGCCGCGCGATCAGCGCGCGCGCCATCTCCACCCGCTTCTGCGTGCCGAAGGGCAGCGATGCGACGGGCAGGTCCGCCACATCCTCCAGCCCCAGCATGGCGATCAGCGCGCCCGCCCGCGCCTCGATCTCCTGCCGTTCGCGGCCCGCGCCCGGCAGGCGCAGCGCGGAGGCGACGAAGCCCGCGCGGCCCGCGACATGCGCGCCGGCGAGCACGTTCTCCCGCACCGTCATGGAACGGAACAGCGCCAGGTTCTGGAAGGTGCGCCCCACACCCAGCGCGATCGCGCGATGCCTGGGCTGGCCGGTCAGCAACTGGCCATCGATGCGGATCGCGCCATCCTGCGGCCGGTAGATGCCGCTGATGCAGTTGAAGAGGGTGGTCTTGCCCGCGCCGTTCGGGCCGATCAGGCCGCAGATCTGCTGCTCGCCGACATCGAAGGACACGCCGTCCACGGCGACGACGCCGCCGAAGCGGACGACGATGTCGCGGACCTCAAGCAACATGAGGCGAAGCGCATGCCCGTCGCACGCGCCGAAGGCGCGAAGAACCAACGAACAAAGAATCCTCCCAGGGGCCGGCCTCTATCCGGGCCGTGCCGCCCGCACATAACAGGTGGAAGCCGCGCGATGCGCAAGCCCTATCGCAGCACGCCGTCCCAGAGGGGCAGGCCGATGAGGGCGGCGCCGAGGATCATGGCATAGGCGATGATGCGGAAGACCCGGTCGCTCGCGATCCAGAAGAGGCGCGATCCACTCCACAATCCGAAGCCATAGGCAGGCCCCGCCGCGCAGGCGAGCCAGGCGGTGCGCCAGGTGACCAGCCCCTGCCAGGCGAAGGCGCCGGTCACGAAAGCGGTCAGTGCGGCGAAGTAGAGGTTCATGTTGGCGCGCACGACGCGGGCCTCGGTGCCGCGCGCGCCGAGCCAGTAGGTCGCGGGCGCGACGCCGCCCAGCATGGCCGTGCCGCTCATCACGCCCCCCACCGCGCCGACCGCGGCCGTCATCGAAGGCCGCGCCTGCCCGCCCCAGCGCCAGCCGGAGCCCAGGATCGCGACCGCGACGAGGACCAGCGCGCAGAGCGCCCAGCGCAGCGTGAGCGGATCGCTTCGCGCGAGGATCACGGCGCCGATGGGCACGCCAAGGACGGCGCCCGCCGACATGGTCGCGGCTTCGCGCCGCGTGCCGTACCGCCAGGCGCCGGGCAGGAAGGCCAGGCAGGCCACGCATTCCATCAGCGCGAGTGTCGGGACCGCTTCCTGCGGCCCGACGGCGGCGGATGCCACGGGCACGAAGACCAGCGCGGCGCCGAACCCCGAAAAGCCGCGCGAGAGCCCGCCCGTCAGCCCGGCGATCGCCAGGCCGATCAGCGCGCTCGTCGCCGGGATGTGAGCGAAGGCGTTCCCCATTCCGTGCCAGCCTCCGCCGAGGCGCGGCCTTGCGCAAGCGGCTCCGCGGCGGACGGCGCCCGAGGTTGCCGCCCGGGGCGCGAGGGTCTATCCCGCGCGGCCATGATGCCACCCCCGGACAGCAGCC
>JAYRQX010000159.1:0-1672 GCA_041910415.1 Acetobacteraceae bacterium
CGTGCTGGTGCTGCCGCGCCTGGTCTCGCCCGAATTCCTGAACTGACCGCGCCCGCCTTCGGCCCCGCCTGTTGGCGGGGCCGGGAGCGCAAGGCGCGACCGCGCCCAACCTGCCCGCCGTCCCCTGCGCAGCAGTCCAGGGCGCGAAAGCCAAGGCCGCGGACGCGGCCGCCCGGCGTCTGAGGGCGCGTTTATTGAACCGCAACCTCCCGCCGACTAGGGTGCGCCCGCCGCCGGGCAGGATGCCGGGCGGAATGCACCGGCGACCCAGGAAGGGCCCAGCTCCGCATGTCCACCCGGCGCCCCCGGATCTTCATCGATGGCTACAACCTGGCGCTCGAACAGGGGACCGGCGTCGCCACCTATGCCCGCAACCTCTCCTTCGGGCTGCGCGATCTCGGCGCCGATGTGGGCGTGCTCTACGGCACCCATGAATCGACCATCAGCGTCACGCCGCTGATCCGGGAGATCGGCTTCTTCGACGTCAAGGTCGGCCGCCCGCCCGTCTGGGTGCGCGCCATGCACACCGTCCGCCGTGCGCTCACGACGCCCTTCGGGGAGGTCGCGACCCAGGTGCCCATGACAGGGCAGGTCATCCAGGACGCCTATCGCGCGCGCCTGCCCTATTTCGACCAGATCTGGAACGTGCAGCAGCTCTTCGACGCGCAGCGGCTGCACTTCAACCTCTACAAGCGGCGCATGTCCGTGCATTTCCGCGTGCCGCCCGACATCATGCACTGGACCTATCCGCTGGCGCTGAAGGTCAACGGTGCCAGGAACATCTACACGCTGCACGACCTGGTGCCGCTGCGCCTGCCCTACACGACGCTCGACAACAAGCGGCAATATTATCGCCTGACGCGCCAGCTCACCCGCGCCGCGAACCACATCGTGACCGTCAGCGAGGCGTCGAAGCGCGACATCGTCAACCTGCTCGGCGTGCCCGAGGAGCGCGTGACCAACACCTACCAGTCCGTCGAGATTCCCGCGAAATACGCGAACAAGCCGCTGGATGACGTGCGCATGGACGTCGAAGGCACCTTCGGCCTGACCATGGGCCGCTACTTCCTGTTCTTCGGCGCGATCGAGCCCAAGAAGAACATCGGGCGGCTGATCGAGGCCTATCTGGCGTCCGGCGTCGAGGACCCGCTGATCATCGTGGGCAAGAAGGCCTGGAAGTCGCGCCAGGAGCTGCGCCTGCTGACCGACAACGAGCACGTCACCTACCTGCTGACCCGCGGCAACGTCACCGAGACCCGCCAGCGCATCATCCTGCAGAAATACGCGCCCTTCCCGCTGCTGGTCAGCCTGATCCGCGGCGCCAAGGCGGTGCTCTTCCCCTCTCTCTACGAAGGTTTTGGACTTCCGGCGCTGGAGGCGATGCTGCTCGGCACGCCCGTGCTCACCTCCAACACCGCCTCGATGCCGGAGGTCGTGGGCGACGCGGCGCTGCAGGCCGATCCCTATGATGTCGCACAGCTGGTCGAGGGCATCCGTGCGCTCGACCGCGATGCCGAGCTCCGCGCCAGGCTGGCCGAGGCCGGGCCGCGGCAGGCCGCGCTCTTCTCGCCCCAGCGCTACCAGGCGCGGCTTCGGGATCTTTATGACCGCGTCGGGGTGACGTGGGCCGCCTGATTCCAACGGTCGAATGCTTCGACCGTTGGTATTCATC
>JAYRQX010000160.1:0-2650 GCA_041910415.1 Acetobacteraceae bacterium
CCCGCCTGCTGCTCGGCGCCGGGGCGCAGATCTTCGAGGGGCACGCGAGCTTCGTGGACGCGCATACCGTGGAAGTCGCGGGCAAGCGGATCACCGCGGAGAGGATCGTTATCGCGACCGGTGGCACGCCATCGAAGCTCGACATCCCCGGCGCCGACCTCGCGCATGTCTCGGACGCACTCTTCACCCTGCCGGAGTTGCCGAAGCGCGTCGTGGTGATGGGCGGCGGCTACATCGCGGTGGAGTTCGCCGGCATCCTGCGCGGCCTCGGCGCCGAGGTGGATCTGATGTACCGCGCGCCCCTGCCGCTGCGCGGCTTCGACGAGGACATCCGCGCCGCGCTCGCCGAGGCGCTGACCGCCGACGGCATCCGCCTGAACCCGGACGTGACGCCGCAGCGGATCGAGCGCGCGGGCGACGAGCTGCTTGTCGCCATGTCCAACGGTTTCGTCCGGGAATGTGACGCGGTCTTCATGTGCACTGGCCGCAAGGCGAAGACCGAGGGGCTGAACCTGGAGGCCGCCGGCGTCGAGACGCGTGCGGATGGCTCGATCCTGGTGGACGAGGCTCACCGGACGAACGTCCAGAACATCTACGCCATCGGCGACGTGCTGGACCGGCTGAACCTGACACCCGTCGCGACGGCCATGGGCCACGCGCTGGCGGACACGCTGTTCGGGGCCAGGCCGCGGCGCGTGTCCTACGAGAACGTGCCGACCGCGGTCTTCTCGACGCCGCCGATCGGCACGGTCGGTCTGACGGAAGCCGAGGCCGCTGCGCAGGGGCCGGTCGATGTCTACGTCACGCGCTTCACGCCGATGCGCCACACGATCAGCAAGCGGGAAGGGCGCAAGACGCTGATGAAGCTCATCGTCTGCCAGAACTCACAAAGAATCCTGGGCGCGCATATGCTGGGCGAGGATGCCGGCGAGATCATGCAGGGCATCGGCATCGCGGTGGTTATGGGCGCGACCAAGCAGGACTTCGATCGCACCATCGGCATCCACCCCACGGCGGCCGAGGAGTTCGTCACGCTGCGCACCCGCACGCGGGAAGCGGGCGTGGGTGCTGCGACGCGCAGGAAGGACCAGTGAACCCCCGGGCTCGCCTGGTCGTCGGCTTCGCCTGCGCGGGCCACTTCCTGCACCATGTCGTCACGGGCCTCTTCCTGACGCTGGCCGTGGTGCTCGAGCGCGCCTGGGAACGGCCCTATGGCGAGATCATCGCGCTCTGGACGCTGGGATCGCTGATGATCGGGCTGGGCGCGCCGCTGGCGGGCTGGCTCGCGGACCGCTTCGGCCATGCGCGTGTCATGGCGGGGTTCTTCCTGGGTCTCGGCCTGTCCTGCATGGCGGCGGGCATGGTGACCGGGCCGTCCGGCATGGCGGCCGCGTTGGCCGCGATGGGGTTGTTCGGGGCGATCTACCATCCGGTGGGCATGGCCTGGGTCTCGATGGCCTCGCCCTTGGACCGGCGCGGGCGGATCATGGGCTGGCTCGGCATCTCCGGCAGCTTCGGCGTGGCCTTCGCGGCGGTGATCGCGGGCGGGCTGGCGGCGCTGTTCGGCTGGCGGATGGCCATGATCGTGCCGGGCGTGGTGACCGTGCTGGGCGGGGTGCTGCTGGTCTTCGCGTTGCTGGCGGGCCGCGTCTCCGGCGCGCCCGCCCATGCGGTGAAGGCGGGCATGGCGCAACCGGCCACGGCGGACGAGCGCGCGCCCCTTGGCGTGCTGGTGGTCCTCGCCGTGACCTTCTCCCTCGGCTCCATCGTCTATGCCGCCTTCAGCACGGCGCTGCCGAAATTCCTCAGCGACACATTGGGACTGGATGCGGCGGAGGCCGGGCGGCTTGGCCTCGTCGTCGGTGCGACGCTTCTGGCGGGCAGCTTCGGGCAGTTGGTCGGCGGGCGGCTGGCGGACCGGCTGCCCTTCAAGTGGCTCTATGTCGGGACTTTCGCGCTGAAGCTGGCGCCCTTGATCTTCGCGGCGGCGGTGGGCGGGCCGATGGCGGTGGTTGCGGCGGCGATCATCGGCTTCACCTTCGACATGTCGGCGCCGGTCGAGAACCTGCTGCTCGCCCGTTATTCCTCGGGCCGGCGGCGCGGGCTCGCCTTCGGCATCAAATTCGCCATGGGCTTCGGCGCGGCGCCGATCGGGGTGAACCTGGTGGCCTGGGCCTATGACGACGCATCAGGCGGAGCAGGGCTGCTCTATGGCATCTTGGCCGGGCTGACGGCGGTGATGCTGGCTGCGGCGCTGCTGCTGCCGCGGGAAGCGGCGGCGCGGCGGGCAGCATTGGCACCGGCGGAGTAGGGGGCACTCTCACGCGCCGTTCAGGGTTGCCTCGAAATCCCGGAACAGCCGGATCGCCTGCGCATCGAAGAAGGGCAGGATCTGCGTCAAGAAGACGCCCGCCGTGCCCCGGCCGTGGTCGATCCAGTAATACGTGTTCGCCAGCCCGGCCCAGGCCAGCCCCCCGGCCGAGCGCCCCTGGGGCGAGGACTTGCGGTTGACCAGGAAGGACAGCCCCCAGCCGCAGGGTTGGCCGGGGAAGAAATCGGCGTCGTTCGACGCGCCCGGGATGGCGCTGACCATGGGCTTCGTGGCGAGCGGCCGGATCTGGTCCCGCGCCATCTCGGCGACCGTCTCGGC
>JAYRQX010000161.1:0-5729 GCA_041910415.1 Acetobacteraceae bacterium
AGCATGCCTTCGGCATGACGGTCCGGCGAGCCAAGCCGCCGGCGGCGGCGCCCGGCGCCTGAGGGTATGCAAAGATGAATACCACCGGTCGAAGCATTCGACCGCTGGTATGATTCACCCCAGCCCGTCTCGCGCCTTGGTCGCCAGTTGGTCTGCGCGCTCGTTCATCGGATTACCGGAATGCCCGCGCACCCACTTCCACTCGACATCATGCGGCGCGGCGGCGGCCAGCAGGCGTTGCCACAGCTCCATGTTCGCGACCGGGTCCTTGGCCGCGTTGCGCCAGTTGTTGCGCACCCAGCCATTGATCCAGCGGCTGATGCCGTTGCGGACATATTCGCTGTCGGTGTGCAGCACGACGGTGCAGGGGCGCTTCAGCGCCTCCAGCGCCATGATGGCCGCCGTCAGCTCCATGCGGTTGTTGGTCGTCGCCGGATCGCCGCCGGAGAGTTCGCGCTCATGATCGCCCCAGCGCAGGATCGCGGCCCAGCCGCCGGGGCCGGGGTTCGGCTTGCAGCCGCCATCGGTCCAGATCTCGACCCGCCGGTGCGGGGTGTCGTCCGCCGCGCTCACAGGCCGAGCGCGGCCATGCCGTCGATCGCCGCGAAGAAGCGCAGGCGTCGAAGATATTCCAGCGGGTCCTTGCGCGTGACCAGCGCGCCCGCCGGCGTGTGCGTCCAGTCGTAGAGCCGCGTCAGCAGGAAGCGGATCGCCGCGCCGCGGCACAGCACCGGGAGCGCCGCGCGCTCGGCCTGCGACAGCGGGCGGGCCGCGTCATAGGCGCCGAGCATGGCGCGCGCCTTGGTGACGTTGAAATCGTAGCCCGGCTCGAAGCACCAGGCGTTCAGGCAGACCGCGACGTCGTACGCATAGAAATCGGTGCAGGCGAAGTAGAAGTCGATCAGGCCGGACACGCGCGGCCGGTGGTCGGGGCCGTCCAGGAAGAAGACGTTGTCTGGGAACAGGTCGGCATGGATCTGCCCGCGCGGCAATTGTTCGTCGCTGGGCCAGGCGGCGAGGATGTCGGAGAGATGCCGGTCCAGTTCCGCGATCAGCCCCGCCTGCACCTCGTCGCCCCGCGCGCGGCAGCCCTCCAGCAGCGGCGCCCAGCCCTTCGGCCCCAGCGCATTGGGGCGCACCATGGTGAAGCCTTCGCCCGCCTTGTGCATGGCGGCCAATGCCGCGCCCAGCGGCGCGCAATGCTCGGGGCGGATACGCCTGGGCCAGACGCCCGGAAGAAAAGTGCAGATCGCGGCGGGCCGGCCGCTCAGCGCGCGCAGCGCGACGCCGTCGCGCGCGGCGACCGGCTTCGGGCAATCCAGCCCATGCGCCGCCAGGTGCTCCATCAGCCCCAGGAAGTAGGGCAGCTCCCCGGGATCCACGCGCTTTTCGTAGAGCGTGAGGATGAAGTCGCCCGTCTCGGTCTTCAGCGCGTAGTTGGAATTCTCCACCCCCTCGGCGATGCCGCGGAAGGCCAGCAGCGCGCCGAGCGGATAGGCGCCGAGGAACTGTTCCAGCGCCTCGTCGGTGACTTCGGTGTAGACGGCCATCATTCGGCCGCGAGTTCGCGGGGCAGGCGGAAGACGACGTTCTCCTCGGCGATCCGCACCTCCTCGACCGTCACCTCGAAGCGCTCGCGGAAGCGGTCCACCACCTCGTCCACCAGGATCTCGGGCGCGCTGGCGCCGGCGCTGATGCCGACGACCGAAAGCCCGTCCGCCGCGGCCGGGTCCAGCGCATTCCCGCGCGGGATCAGCAGGGCGCGCGGGCAGCCGGCGCGTTCGGCGACCTCGCGAAGCCGGACGGAGTTGGACGAATTCTGCGCGCCCACCACCACCATCAGCTGCGACCGCGCCGCCACCGCCTTCACCGCGGCCTGGCGGTTGGTGGTGGCGTAGCAGATGTCCTCCTTCGCCGGCACCTCGATCGCGGGGAAGCGTTCGCGCAGGATGGCGACGATCTCGGCCGTGTCGTCCACGGAGAGCGTCGTCTGGGTGGTGAAGGCGAGCGTCACGCCGGCGGGCGGGGCCACGCTGCGCGCCTGGTCCGCGTTCTCGACCAGCGTCATCGCGCCTTCGGGCACCTGCCCCATGGTGCCGATCACCTCGGGGTGGCCGGCATGGCCGATCAGCAGGATGTGGTGGCCGCGGGCGTGGTGGCGCTCGGTCTCCCGATGCACCTTGCTGACCAGCGGACAGGTCGCGTCCAGCGCGAACATTCTGTTCGCGCGCGCCTCGGCGGGGACGGCCTTCGGCACGCCATGGGCGGAGAAGACCACGGGGCGGTCGCGGTGTTCGGCAGGGATTTCCGACAATTCCTCGACGAAGACGGCCCCCTGGCGCTGCAGCCCTTCCACCACGAAGCGGTTGTGCACGATTTCGTGGCGCACATAGACCGGTGCGCCATGCTGCCGCAGCGCCTGCTCGACGATGCGGATGGCGCGGTCCACGCCGGCGCAGAAGCCGCGGGGCCCGGCCAGGAGCACGGTGAGGGGGGGCTTGGCGGTCATGGGCTCCGACGTGCATAGGGGGCATGGTTCGGGCCATGCCCCGCGCGGCCTTCGTAGCGATGGCGGGCGCGGGGGCCAAGGGGGGGAGCGGACGCATGCGGGGATTGATCGTCGCGGGGCTGGGCATGCTGGCGCTGGCCGGGTGCAGCTCGACCTCGAACCTGCCGCCGACCAACTGCCCCCGGATCACCATCCTGCAGGACGGGGCGGACCTGACTCGCTTCGTGCCCGGCTCGGGCCAGGATCTGACCGTGATGGTCGCCGATGCGCGGATCCGGGGGCTGAATGCCCGCTGCGACTATGGCCGCGGCGGCCGTTCCGTGGATGCCCAGCTGACCGTCAGCTTCGAGGTCGAGCGCGGCCCGGCCGCGCGGGGACCGGTCTCGCTTCCCTGGTTCGTGATCGTTACGGATGCGGCGGACGAAAACATCATCCAGCGCCGCGCCTATGAGATGGTGGTGGCCTTCCCCGCCAATGTATCGCGGTCCACCACCACGGCGCCGCCGGTGCGCATGAGCTTCCCGATCAGCGAAGGGCGCCGCATCACTGACTACAACGTGCGCGTCGCCTTCCAGCTCGACCCCGACGAACTTGCCTACAACCGCCGCCGCGGCGTGCGGTAGGGCGGGCGGAAGCCCTGGCGCGGCCGGCGCGCCATGGCCTTTCAGGGGGAAGCGGCCCGGCGCCCGGGCCCGGCCAAACCCGCGCCCGCCCGGCCACTTCTTTGGCCCGGAGCCGTGATCGGACGTTGCATCCACCGCTTGGCCGGGCCATACCGGACCACCCGCTGATCCCGCGCGGGAGAGAGCGAGTCCCGGGCGACCGGAACCCGCCGCCGAAGGCGCAACCGGCCCCCGGAAACGCTCAGGCAGAAGGGCCGCGCGGAGAAGGGGCCTCTGGAAAGCCCGGGGCGCGAGCCCTGGCACCGACGGAGTAAGGCGAGGAAACGCCCCCGCCGAATCTCTCAGGTCCATCGACAGAGGGGGGCCACGGACTGAACCCCATTGCCGCGATGCGCGGCAGGAGGAACCGTGGTTGATTCGGACACGCTGAAAGAGACCCCGCTGGCCGCGCTGCATCGCGCGCTTGGCGGACGCATGGTGCCCTTCGCGGGCTATTCCATGCCCGTGCAGTATCCCGCCGGGATCCTGACGGAACACCTGCACACGCGGGAGAAGGCGGGGCTCTTCGATGTCTCCCACATGGGCCAGGGCGAGCTGGTGGGCGAAGGCGCCGCGGCGGCGCTGGAACGGCTGACGCCCGCCGATGTGCAGATCCTGAAGCCGGGGCGGCAGAAATATGGGTTGTTCACGAACGCGGCGGGCGGGATCGAGGACGACTTCATGGTCGCCAATCTCGGCGACCGGCTGTTTCTCGTCGTCAACGCCTCGCGCAAGGACGTGGACTTCGCCGCCATCGAGGCCGCGTTGCCGGCCGGCGTGAAACTGAACCGCTTCGAGGATCGCGCGCTGATGGCGCTGCAGGGGCCGACGGCGGTCGCCTCCATCGCGACGCTCGCGCCGGACGTGGCCAAGCTGCCCTTCATGGGCATCGGGCGCTTCAGCATCGCGGGCGTCGAGACGATCGTCTCGCGCAGCGGCTATACGGGCGAGGACGGGGTCGAGATTTCCGTTCCCGCCGATCGCGCAGAATCCTTCGCGAAGGCGCTGCTGGCGCTTCCCGGCGTCGCGCCCATCGGCCTCGGCGCGCGGGATTCGCTGCGGTTGGAAGCGGGGCTCTGCCTCTACGGCAACGACATCGACGAGACGACGAGCCCGGTCGAGGCTGCCCTCGTCTGGACCATCGGCAAGCGCCGCCGCACCGAATGGAATTTTCCTGGTGCCGAGCGCGTACGGGACGAACTCGCCAATGGCGCGAAGCGCATCCGTGTCGGCCTGAAGCCCGAGGGACGCCAGCCCGCGCGCGGCCACACGCCGATCCACGCGCCAGGCGGCGCGCAGGTCGGCGACATCACGTCCGGCGGCTTCGGGCCGTCGCTGAATGGCCCGATGGCCATGGGCTATGTCGCGCGCGACCTGGCGACCGACGGCACGGCCCTGGAGCTCATGGTCCGCGGCAAGGCGCTGCCTGCGCGCGTCGCCCCGATGCCCTTCGTCCCCCACCGCTACGTCCGCTGAAAGGAATTTCTGATCCCATGGCCGAGATGAAATTCACAAAAGACCACGAATGGGTGCGGATGGACGGCGATGCCGCGACCGTCGGCATCACCGACCACGCGCAGAACGCGCTGGGTGACGTGGTCTTCGTGGACCTGCCCGAAGTCGGCCGCGTCGTCGCGGAAGGCGAGGCCTGCGCGGTGGTCGAGAGCGTGAAGGCGGCGTCCGACGTCTACGCCCCGATCGCGGGCAGGATCGTCGAGGTGAACAGCGCGCTGTCGGAAAACCCCGGCGCGATCAACAGCGCGCCGACGGGCGAGGGCTGGTTCTTCAAGATCGAGCCGGCCGATGCCGGTGCGGTCGCGGCGCTGCTGGACGAAAGCGCCTATCACGCCTTCCTGGACACCCTCGCATGAGCGCCCTGTCCGACCTGGCCGCGCTCGAGGAACATGACGAGTTCCGCCGGCGGCACATCGGACCCTCCGAGGCCGAGATCGCCGCGATGCTGAAGGTGGTGGGCGCCGCATCGCTGGAGGCGCTGACGGGGCAGACCGTGCCGGCCGCGATCCGCGGCATGGATCTGTCCTCGCTGCCGCCGCCGGTGACCGAGCATGAGGTGATCGCGGAGCTGCGCGGCTTCGCCGAGCAGAACCGGTCCGACATCAAATCGCTGATCGGGCTTGGCTACCACGGCACGCTGACGCCGCCGGTGATCCTGCGGAACATCCTGGAGAATCCCGGCTGGTACACGGCCTATACGCCCTACCAGGCCGAGATCGCGCAGGGACGGCTGGAAGCGCTGGTGAACTTCCAGACGTTGGTGACCGACCTCACCGGGCTCGACGTGGCCAATGCGTCGCTGCTGGACGAGGGCACCGCGGCGGCCGAGGCGATGACGCTGGCGCATTCCGCGAGCAAGGCGAAGACCGGCATCATCCTCGTGGCTTCCGATGTGCATCCGCAGACCATCGCCGTGGTCGAGACGCGGTCGCATCCGGTGGGCTGGACTGTCGAGATCGTCGCGCCTGCCGACATTGCGGCAGCCTGCACGAACAAGAAACCCTTCGCGATCCTGCTGCAATATCCCGGCACCACGGGCGAGG
>JAYRQX010000162.1:0-3530 GCA_041910415.1 Acetobacteraceae bacterium
GTCGTCGCGCACACGGGAAAAATCCCCGATGTCGTCGCCCGCGCAGAAATGCGCTCCGGCGCCCGCAAGGATGGCAAGCCGCGTTCCGCCTTCCGCCGCCAGGCTCCGGAACGCGGCACCGATGCCGCGCCAGGCGGCTTCGTTGCACGCATTGCGCTTGGCGGGGCGGTTGATGGTGACGATGGCGACCGGCTGGTCCGCAAGGCGCGTCAGAAGGACCTCGTCGCCCATCGATCAGCCCCGCCTGTCCCAGCAATCGTCGCGGCGCGGCGACAGTCTGTGCTTCATGATGCGCAGGCTCGGCGTGCGCTCGAACTCCTCGACCAGCGCGATGTAGCGCGGCGTCTGGTAGGGGGCGAGACGTGCGGCCAGCCAGGCCCCGAGGTCGGCCGGCACGACCGTGGCGCCATGGCGCGGCTTGACGAAGAGCTTGATGTCCTGCTCGCCGATGTCGGTGGCGACGCCGATCATGGCGCAATCCTCGATGGCGGGATGCTGCGCGGCGACGTGCTCGACCTCCCAGGCCGAGACATTCTCGCCCTTCACGCGCACGCTGTCGGTCATGCGGCCATGGAAGATGAGGTTGCCGGCCTCGTCCCAGGACCCGGAATCGCCGGTATGAAAGGCATCGCCCCGCAGAGCCTTCGCCGTTGCCGCGGGATTGCGGAAATAGCCGCGCGTCAAGGCCCGCGGATCG
Source organism: Acetobacteraceae bacterium (assembly GCA_041910415.1). Taxonomy (GTDB): domain Bacteria; phylum Pseudomonadota; class Alphaproteobacteria; order Acetobacterales; family Acetobacteraceae; genus JAYRQX01. The sequence goes on from JAYRQX010000162.1 coordinate 698, forward strand.
GTGGTGCGCACCACGATCTCGCCGCGGGCGCCCTGCGGCACCGTCGCACCGTCCTCGTCGAGCAGCGCCACCGAGAACCACGGCATCGGGCGTCCGACGGAACCGACGACGCCGACGTCGTTGAAGGTGGTGAAGGAGGAGCACTCCGTCATGCCGTAGCATTCGCGGATCTGCACGCCGAAGCGTTCCTCGAAGGGCCGCCAGACATCACGCGGGCAGCCGCCGCCCCAGGCGATGCGGACGCCATGCGTGCGGTCGAGCGGGCTCTCCAGCTGCTTCAGCAGAATCTGCAGGATACCGCCGAGGAAGTGGATGTGCGTCGCGCCGACGGACGTCACCTCCTGCCAGAAGCGCGAGGCGGAGAACCGCGCGACCATGTGCAGAGAAACGCGCAGCCGCAGCGGCAGGACGATGAGCTGCGCACCGCCGATGTGATAAAGCGGCTCCCACACGTAGAGCGCGTCGCCATCCCTGGCGGCGGCGACCAGGAGCGCGCCTTCGCCGGCCAGGCGCAGCATGCGGTGCGTCACCTGCACGCCCTTCGCCGGGCCCGTGGTGCCCGAGGTGTACATGATGGCGAAATCGTCCTCGGGCAGCGGCAGCGGCTCGTCGTGCGAGGCCGCGCCCTCCATCAGCGGCGCGAGCGGCGTTGTGCCCGCCGGAGCATCGCCTGTGACCAGCAGCATGGCGTGCGAGAGATCGGCCTCGCTTTCGCGAATCGCCTCCAGACAGTCGGCATCGGCGATCACGATGCGCGGATCGCAATGTGTCAGGATATGACGCAAGGCTTCGCCGCGCAGTTGCACATTCACCGGCACCCAGACGAAGCCCGCGCGCGCGATCGCGAACATCAGCGCAAGGGAGGCCGGGCTGTTGCGCAGCATGAGCGCGACGCGATCGCCGCGCCGAACGCCCATGGCGGCAAGGCGCGCCGCCAGCGTCGCCGACATGCGGTCGAGGTCGCCGAAGGTGATCGGCGCGCCCTCGTAGCTCGCATAGAGCCGCTCGGGCTCCTTCGCCGCGATGGCGGCGAAAAGGCCGATGAAGCCCTCCTCCTCCATGCCTGATGTCAGGGGCTGTTGCGGCGCTGGCGCTTGCGCTCGGCGCGCTCGGCCAGGAACTTCTCCATCATGCGCGCGGGCTCGCCGGTCGCGTAGGCGATTCGCTGGTTGCGCACGCCGGCGCGGATGCAGTCGCGGAAGGTCTCCTCCGTCACCTCGCGGAAGCGCGCCTTGTTGAGGCGCATGGCGACGGGCGCCTTCTCGGCGAGTTCCTCGGCCAGCTTGATCGCCTCGGGCAGCACATGCTGCGGCGCGACGATCTTGTTGACCAGGCCGATGCGATAGGCCTCGTCGGCGTCGATCATCCGCCCCGTCAGCGTCAGGTCGATGGTGCGCGCCAGGCCGATCATCTCCTTCATGATCCAGGGGCCGGTCGTGCTGGCGATGCCGGCGTTGATCTCGGGTTGGCCCATGGTGACGCCCGGATGCGCGATGCGGAAATCGCCCAGCAGCGCGACCTGGAAGGCCGAGCCGGCGGCGACGCCGTTCAGCGCCATGATCAGCGGCTTCGAGAGCGAGCGGATCAGGTCATAGAGCCGCTCCCACTCGCCGATCCACTCCTCGGCACGGTCGGGGTTGAAGGTCTTGGTCTCGTTGAGGTCCTGCCCGGCGCCGAAGGCGCGGTCGCCGGAGCCCGTCATGATGATGGCGCGCACGCTCTCATCCGCCTCCACCTTGCGCAGCGTTTCCACCAGCATGTTGCGCATCGGCGTGTGCCAGGCGTTCAGGATGCGCGGGCGGTTCAGCGTGATGACCGCGACCGCGCCGCGCTGCTCCAGCAGGATGAAATCGTCCATGGCGGATCTCCTTGGGGCCGGGCGGGCCTGTGCCGCGCTGCATTATCGGATTGCGATAACTCGTATTGGAGACTATCGTGGCCGAAGGCGGTCCCTGTCAATGCCGCCATGCCGAAGGGTGGAAAGTGAGCGCACCGCGTGCCCGCGCCGGCATCGCCCCCGCCGCGTCCGAAGCGGCGGAGGACGGGCTGTACGTGCAATCCGTGGAAAAGGCCTTCGCCGTGCTGCATGCCTTCGCCGGGCGGCCGCGCATGGGGCTGACGGAAGTCGCCGCGGCCACGGGTCTCGATCGCAGCGCGGCGCAGCGCTTCCTGCACACGCTCGAACGGCTCGGCTACCTGCGGAAGGATCCGCGCAGCAAGCAGTTTGCGCTGACGGTCCGGATGCTGGAACTGGGCCGCCACTACATCGCGGGCAGCACGCTGGTCGAGCGTGCCCAGCCCTTCCTGCTGCATCTCAGCCGCCAGACCGAGGAAGCGGTGAACCTGACCGTGCTCGACGGAGCCGAGATCGTCTATGTCTCGCGCCTGTTGAGCCGGCACGCCATTGCGATGAACCTGTCCGCGGGGAGCCGCCTGCCCGCCTACTGCACCGCCCCCGGCATCGCCATCCTCTCGCGCCTGCCGAAGGCCGAGGCGACGGCGATCCTCAGGCGTTCCAACCGCCGCGCCTACACGCCGCAGACCGTGACTGGCCTGGCGGCGCTGGGTGCCAGGATCGAACGGGCCGCGCGCCGCGGCTACGCCATCTGCGTCGAGGAAATCTACCCGAGCGACATCTCCGTCGCCGCCGCCATCCTCGGGCCGCGCGGCGAGCCCATCGCGGCGGTGAACATCTCGGTCTCGCGCCTGCGCTCCACACCCAGGGAGGCGGAGGCGCGGCTGGCACCGCTTGTCATGGGCGCCGCCGCGGCGATGTCGCAGGCGCCACCCCTGGAGCTTTCGGCATGAGTGGCGGAATCCTGATCTTCGGCAC
>JAYRQX010000163.1:0-1775 GCA_041910415.1 Acetobacteraceae bacterium
GATCGTGTTGGGCGTAAAGGGCTGCAGCGCGATGCCGTCGAACAGCGCGCGCACCTCGGCCTCGCTGCGCCAGGCCAGCACGGTCTTGCCCAGCGCGCTTGCATGGGCCGGCGTGCGCTTGCCGACGAAGGCGTGCATGCGCACCAGCCGCGTGCCTTCCACGGCCTGCACGCAGACGGCTTCCGTGCGGTGCAGGACACCCACATGCACCGTCTCGCCGGTGTCGCGAACCAGGTCCTGCAGCGGCGCCAGCGCCTGCCAGCGCAGCGTCTCCTGCCGCACCGCCGCACCGCCCAGGCTGAGCAGCCGCAACCCCAGGGCGTAGCGCCCGGTCGCAGAATCCCTGGTCAGGTAGCCGAACTCCTCGAGCGTGCGGAGCATGCGGAAGACGGTGGTCTTGTTCTGACCCAGCGCAGCGCAGAGCTCCGCCAGGCTCCAGCTCTCGCGCCGCGCGAAGCAGTCCAGAACCTCGAGCCCCTTGCGGAGGGAGCCCAGGAGATAGGGATCGCGCGCCGGCGCTGTGTTTCTCATTGCGAAACTCCCTGCGGGTCTTCCACCGATCGAGTATCGTATGCTGAACCACTTGCAGGAGGCAAAGCCTCCCTTCCTTGCCCGGTGCGGATCTTCTGTCCCAGGCTCCGGGTGTCGCGCTGCGCCGAACGACACGCGACGACACAACGCTCGGAGGATACGTGCATGGCCGGACCCATCGCCCGCCGCGGTTTGGCGGCGCTCGCAGCAACCCTGGGAGCCCCGCGGCTCAGCCTGGCGGAGCAATGGCCGACCAGGCCGGTGACGCTGCTCGCCCCCTATCCGCCGGGGGGGCCGACCGATGTCAGCTGCCGCCCGCTGCTGGAGCCGCTGGGCCGCATCCTCGGCCAGTCGGTGGTCATCGAGAACCGCGCCGGCGCGGGTGGGTCCATCGGCGCCAATGTCGTGGCGCAGTCGCGCGACGGGCATACGGTGCTGGTCTTCCCGACCGCGGTGCTGACCATCAGCCCGCATGTGATGGCAGCTCTACCCTACGACCCCGCGACAGCCTTCACGCCGGTCGCGCGGATCACCGTGGGCTACAGCGTCATCGCCTCCCACCCCTCGCTGCCGTTCCGCGACGTCCGCGGGCTGATCGATTATGCAAAAACCCGCCCGGGGCAGTTGCGCTACGGATCGGCGGGACCGGGCACGATCACGCAGCTTTCCGGCGCCCTGTTTGCCGATGTGGCGAGTATCCAGATCGAGCACGTGCCCTATCGCGGATCGGCGCCGTCACTGACGGATGCGATCGCGGGCCGCGTGCAATTGCTGTTCGATTCCGTCGCCGTGCCCGCCGTGAACGAGCGCCAGATGATCGGGCTCGCGACCATCGCGGAAACGCGCAACCCGACCCTGCCTGATGTGCCGACCCTGGTCGAGGTCGGCATGCCGCAGGCGCTGGCGATACCCTGGTACGGCGTCGCCGCGCCCGCCCAGATGCCCGAAGGCGCCGTCCCGCGCCTGACCGAGGCGCTGCGTGAAGCGCTCGCCCAGCCGCAGGTCGCGGCCGCGATGGCGCCGGCCGGCATCACGCCGGCCTTCGAGGGCGGCCAGGCCTTCGTGGACCGCGTGCGGCGGGAACGCGAGATGTATGGCGCGCTGGCACGCCGCATCGGCATCCAGCCGACGTAGTTCCGCGGATCAGTCCTCGCGCACGATCAGCGCGGCGGAGGGATGCACCTCCGCCGTCTGGCCAGGCAGGATGAGCGTGGTGGAATCGAGCTGCGTCACGATGGCGGGGC
>JAYRQX010000164.1:0-4253 GCA_041910415.1 Acetobacteraceae bacterium
CACGACGATGTCTGCGAGTCGGTTCATGTCGGCGGCCGGCGCACCGCGGAAACCCCGCAGCGCCGCGGCGCCCTTCAGCCGCTCCAGCAGCGATGTCGCTTCCGCGACCGTGATCGGCGCGAGCGCCGTCGCGCTGTCGCGCATCAGCTCCACCAGGATGCCGCCCAGGCCGACGACGATCAGCGGCCCGAACATCGGGTCCATGCGCGCGCCGACCATGATTTCTATTCCTGGCTTCGCCATGGGCTGCACCAGCACGCCGTTGATGCGGGCGTCGGGAGCGTAGCGCTTGCCGTTCGCCAGCACGGTCGCGAAGGCGTCGCGCATCGCGGCCTCGTCGCGGATGTTCAGGCGGATGACGCCCGCTTCGGTCTTGTGCGGGAGGTCGGGGCTTTCGACCTTGATCGCGACCGGCCAGCCCAGTGCCTGGGCTGCGGCCACCGCCTCGTCCGCATCTTGCGTCAGGCGTTCCTGCACCACGGGCACGCCATAGGCGGCCAGCACCTGCTTGGCTTCGCGCTCGGTCAGCGTGGCGCCCGGCGCGACGGCGTCCAGCAGCTTGCCGGCTTGCTGCGCCGCGCTGGCAGGCGAGACGCGCGCGAGCTTGCGCGGCCCCGCCGCACGCCGATCCCCACGCGCATGCCAGGCGGCCATCGCGGCGAAGGCACGTTCGGTCGAGCGGAACATCGAGACGTTCGGATCGGCATCCGCATCGGCCGTGCCGGGGCCTTCCTGCCATTCGGTCGTCCAGATCACGATGACGGGCTTGCCGTGCTTCCCGCCGATGCCGGCCAGCGCCTTGCGGCGCAGCGGTGCCGTGTCCGCCGCGTAGATCTGCGGATAGACCAGCGCGCCATAGACGGGATCGGCAAGCATCGCCTCGGCGCAGGCGGTCAGGCTGTCCGGGTCGTTGGCGACCTGCGCCGTCACGTCGCAGGGATTGCGCGCGGAGCCGAACTCCGGAATGCGCGCTTCCAGCGCGGCCAGGGTGTGCGGCGCCGGCTGGGGCAGGGGCACGCCGTGCACCTCCGCCCGGTCTGCCGCCATGATCGCCGAGCCGCCCGAGACCGCCAGCACGGCCACGCCCTTGGCCTTCGGCGCTGGCGCCTTGCTCAGAAAGCCCGCGGTCTCCACCAGCGCCTCGAACTGATCGACCAGGATCGCGCCCGCGCGTTCGAAGGCCGCGCGATAGGCGGCCCAGGACCCCGCGAGCGAGCCGGTGTGCGACATGGCCGCCGCCGCGCCCTGTTCGCCCGTGCCGAGCTTGTAGATCACCAGCGGCTTGTTCGCGGCGTCCGCGATCTGCCCGGCCTCGATCAGCCGCATGGGATCGGGCATGCCTTCGAACACGCAGCCGATCGCCGTGCAGGCAGGGTCGTCGGCCAGGAAGGCGATGCAGTCGGCGATGTCGATGTCGGCCGAATTGCCCGTGGTCAGCAGGTGGCTGAAGGATGCACCCTTCTCATGTGCCTGCGCGAGCGAGAAGCCGAGCGCACCGGACTGGCTGATCAAGCCCACGGCATGTTTCCGCGGCGCGGGGAGCTTCGGCACCGCCATGAAGGTCACGCCGGCGGATGAGGAAAAGTTCAGCATGCCGATGCAGTTGGGTCCGACGATCGGCATCGTCCCCGCGCGTGCCAGATCGCGCAGGCGGACCTGCTGCGCGATGCGGTCCGGCTTTCCCGTCTCGCTGTAGCCGCTCGCATAGATCATCGCCCCGCCGACGCCCTTGGCGATGCATTCCTCGACCAGCGGCTCCACCGCTTCCCGTGCCGCGACGATGATGGCGCAGTCCGGCGCTTCCGGCAGCGAGGTGACGGAGGGATAGCTCTTCAGTCCGCCGATCTCCTCGTAGCGCGGGTTCACCAGATAGAGATTGCCGGTGAAGTGGGCCATCGAGTTCTGCGTGCGCTCGCCGAAGGAGCCGGCCCGCGGCGAGGCGCCGATGATCGCCACGCTCTTCGGGTTGAACAGGCGCGCAAGCTGGGCGTGGCGGTAGAGGGGCCGGCTGCTCATGGGGACTGCGTTCCTCGCCGAGTTATGACGTGTTGTTCCACTGGCATGGCAGCCTATGCGGGCTCGCGGGACCGGCCAAGGCCCGGGGGCTGGCGCGATGACCGGAAGGCGCGGAATATCCGGGGTGGAGGAGCCCGAGATGAACGCCGAGACGAAGCCCGAGGCCCGCGCCCCCGAATCGCCGCGCATGATGAGCGCGATGCGCCAGGCGCCGGCCGTCGCGCCGCATCTGCGCCGCTACCTGGCGCTGCGTGATTTCGAGGAACATGCGATGCGCTTCCTGCCGCGCATGCTGGCCGGCTTCGTCGGCGGCGGCGTCGAGACGGACTGGTCGCTGCGCGACAACCGCGAGGTTTTTTCCGAACACGCCTTCGTGCCGCGCATGCTGAACGACGTCTCGCACCGCAGCACGAAGCGCACGCTGTTCGGGCGCGAATATTCTGCTCCTTTCGGCATCCCGCCCATGGGCGCCGCGGCGCTGATCGCCTATCGCGGCGATCTCGTGCTCGCTCAGCAGGCCGCCAAGGCCAACATTCCCATGATCATGTCGGCCTCCTCGCTCATCAGGCTCGAGGAGGTGCGCGCGGCCGGCGCGACGGCCTGGTACCAGGCCTATCTGCCCGGCGAGCCCGCGCGCATCGAGCCGCTGGTGGACCGCGTGGCGGCAGCGGGCTTCGACACTTTTGTTCTGACCGTGGACGTGCAGGTTTCGGCGAACCGCGAGAACAACATCCGCACGGGTTATTCCGTCCCGCTGAAGATCGGACCCAGGGTCGCCTTCGACATCGCGACGCATCCGGGCTGGCTGTTCAACACCTGGCTGAAGACGCTGCGCCGCCACGGCATGCCGTATTTCGAGAACATGGATGCGATGCGTGGCCCGCCCGTGATCTCGAAGGACCTCGTCCGCGCCTTCGGCGCGCGCGACCAGCTCTCCTGGGACCATCTGGCGCTGATCCGGAAGCGCTGGAAGGGCAACCTGGTGGTGAAGGGCATCCTCTCGCCCGAGGATGCGGTGAAGTGCCGGGACTACGGGGTGAACGGCATCATGGTCTCCAACCATGGCGGCCGTCAGCTCGACGGCGCGACCGCGCCGCTCCGCGTGCTGCCGGAGATCGCGACGGTGGCCGGCGACATGACGGTGATGTTCGACAGCGGCGTGCGGCGGGGGACCGACGTGCTGAAGGCGCTGGCCCTCGGCGCGCAATTCGTTTTCGTCGGCCGCCCCATGCTCTGCGCCGCCGCGGTGGCGGGGGAGGAGGGCGTGGCGCTCGCCATCCGGCTGCTGACCGAGGAGGTCGGCCGCGACATGGCGCTGCTCGGCATCGAGAGCCTGGACCAGCTGGGGCCGCAGTATCTGCGGCGCGTGCGCGGGGGCTGAGTCCCCGCTGCGTGGCCACACTGGACGCCGGATGGGCAATTCGTTAGCATCCTACTCATTCGCAGGCGCAATATAAGGCAACGCATCAAGGTGCCCCCGCGGTCTTCGCTCGCCCAGACCCAATGGCTGCTGGGCAACACCATCGGCCTCATCGCCCGTCGCTGGCGCGCGAAGATGGATGCCCGCATCGCGAGCTTCGGTCTGACCGAGGCCCGCTGGCGCACCCTGCTGCACATGGCCCGCAACGGCGACGGGCTGACCCAGAAGGATCTCGCGGCGCGCCTGGGGATCGAGGCGCCGACCCTGGTCCGCACGCTGGACTGGCTGGAGGGGGAAGGGCTCGTCGAACGTCGCCCCGCGCCGCAGGATCGCCGCGCCAAGACCGTGCACCTCACCGCCAAGGCCGGCCCGATCGTGCGGGCGATCGAGGATGTGGCGTCCGGCGTGCGCGCCGAGATGATGGAAGGCATTCCCGAAGCGGAACTCGCCACCTGCCTGAACGTGCTGGGCCGCATCGTCGAAGGGCTCGCCGCCCTGCCGGATGAGGCGCCCGAGAAGGAGCCCGAGCGTGGACATCGGGCAGCCTAACGCCGCCGTCTCCACCCGCGCGGAGCCCGCGGCGAAGCGCGCGCGGCCGGATTGGCGGAAGTGGCGCCTCCTCGCGCTGGCCGCGGCCGCGCTCGCCCTGCTGGGCGCCGGCGGCCAGTGGGTGCACCGGATGCTCACCCATGTCTATGCGGATGACGCGCGGGTCGCTGCGGACACCATCATCCTGGCGAGCCGCATGCCCGGCTGGGTGGCCGAGATGAACTTCATCGCCGGCGACGTCGTGCCGCAGGGCGCCGTGCTCGCCCGC
>JAYRQX010000165.1:0-15705 GCA_041910415.1 Acetobacteraceae bacterium
ATCGGCGAGGTGCGGGAGGCCGTGGACTTCCTGCGCTACGACGCCATGTGCGTGCGCGACTGGAACGACGCCGCGCACCGGCCGCTCGGCGTCGTCGCCTGCATTTCGCCCTGGAACTTCCCGCTCGCCATCTTCACGGGGCAGATCGCCGCCGCCCTTGCCGCCGGCAATGCCGTGCTGGCGAAGCCGGCGGAGGAAACGCCACTGATCGCCGCCCTCGGCACCGCCATCCTGCACGAGGCCGGGGTGCCGCCCGGCGCGCTGCAATTGCTGCCCGGCGACGGCACGGTCGGCGCACGGCTGGTCGCCGATGCGCGGGTGCATGGCGTCATGTTCACCGGCTCGACCGAGGTCGCGCGCGCCATCAACCGCGCGCTCGCCGAACGCCTGAACCCGGACGGCACGCCCGTGCCGCTCGTCGCCGAGACGGGCGGGCAGAACGCGATGATCGTCGATTCCTCCGCCCTGCCCGAACAGGTCGTCGCCGACGTCCTCGCCTCGGCCTTCGACAGCGCGGGGCAGCGCTGTTCCGCGCTCCGCGTGCTGTGCGTGCAGGAGGATGTCGCCGGGCGCGTCCTGCCCATGCTGAAGGGCGCCATGGCGGAACTCGCGGTCGGCAACCCCGGCAGCCTGTCCACCGATGTCGGTCCGGTGATTTCCGCGCAGGCGCGGGACGGCATCCTGCGGCATGTGGACGCGATGCGTGCCCGGGGCCGCGCGGTGCATGCGGTGCCGCTGCCGCCAGGCTGCGCGCAGGGCACCTTCGTCGCGCCCACGCTGATCGAGATCGACAGCATCGCCGCACTGCAGCGCGAGGTGTTCGGCCCGGTCCTCCACGTCCTGCGCTTCCCGCGCGAACGGCTTCAGTCCCTGCTGCGCGACATCAACGCGACCGGCTACGGGCTGACCTTCGGCATCCATTCCCGCGTGAACGACACGATCGGGCAGGTCACGGGCCGGGCCGCCGCCGGCAACCTCTATGTCAACCGCAACATGATCGGCGCCGTGGTCGGCGTGCAGCCCTTCGGCGGCCATGGCCTGTCCGGCACCGGCCCCAAGGCGGGCGGCCCGTTCGCCCTTCGGCGTCTGCTCTCCGCCTGCCCGGCCGAGCCCGCGCTGCCGGCTACTCCACGCACCGCCGAGGTCGCGGCCTTTCTCGACTGGCTCCGCGCGCGGCATCCCGACATGGTCGCCGCGGCGACGCAGCAGGCGGAGGCCGGCCGCGTCGGACTGGACACCGTGCTGCCCGGTTCGGTCGGGGAGGAGAACCGCTACACGCTGCACCCGCGCGGGACGGTGCTCTGCCGTGCCGGCACGCGCGCCGCCCTTCTCGTGCAGGTCGCCGCCTGTCTCTCCACCGGCAACCTGGCCCACCTCGCCGCGCCGCTGCCGGTCGCCGCCGCGCTGGACGGCCTGCCACCCATGTCTGCCGCGCGCATCGTCACCGCGGAAACGGACGACCCCGCCACCTGCGATGCGATCCTGTTCGACGGCGAGGACGCGGCGCTGCGTGCGCTGCTGCGCCATGTCGCGGCCGCCGACGGCCCGATCCGGCCGGTTCTCGCCCTCCCGCGCGGGCAGGCCATCCACCGGCTCGACATGCTCGTCGCGGAGCGCGCGGTCAGCACCAACACCGCCGCCGCCGGCGGCAACGCCGCCCTGATGAGCCTGTAGGCATCGGCCGCCCCGTCGCGGCTTACCGGGCACCTTGCCCGCCGCGCCCCTGCGCGTCCGCGCTTGCCGATGGCGGCCCGAAGGCGTTGACTCCCCGCCGTGGCGCGTCGCGCCAGGGATGGGAACTCCGGCATTGGACGCAGCCGCATGAGCGACGATCGTTCCACCGCGGCGCGCATGCGCGACCCCGGCATCCGTGCGCTGTACAAGCTCGAAAACCGCTGGCAGGCCTGGCTCGATGTCGAGGTGGCGCTGGCGCGCGCCCAGGCGGATCTCGGCATCATCCCGCGCGAGGCGGTGGCGCCGATCGTCCGCAGCGCGCGGCTGGAGCTGCTGGATCGTGCGCGCATCGACGAGGCCGCTTCCCGCACCGCGCACACCCTCGTGCCCCTGGTCTGGGAACTGGCGCGCGTGGTGGGCGACCCCGCGGGCGGCTGGGTGCATTGGGGCGCCACGACGCAGAACATCACCCAGACCGGCGATCTGCTCGTGCTGCGCCAGGCGCACCGGATTTTTCTTCGTCAGCTCGGCACAATTCTGGCGGCCATGGCCGATCTGGCGGAGCGCGGGGCGGAGATGGTGATCGCCGCCCGCACCCATGGCCAGCACGCGGTGCCCGCGACCTTCGGCTTCAAGGTCGCGGCCTGGATCGATGAGCTGCTGCGCCATGTGGAGCGATTGCGCGAAGCGGAGCCGCGCGTCTTCGTCGCCATGCTGGGCGGCGCCGCCGGCACCTTCGCCTCGCTCGGCGCCGCGGGTCCCGCCGTGCAGGAGGGTGTCGCGAAGCATCTGGACATGACCCCGATGCGCGTCCCCAGCCGCGCCATCGGCGATCACCTCACGGAATACGTCATGCTGCTCGGCATGCTCGGCGCCACCTGCGGCAGGATCGGGCGCGAGGTCTATACCTTGATGAAGACCGAGTTCGGCGAGGTGGAGGAACCGATGCCGGAAGGCTCGGTCGGCAGTTCCACCATGCCGCAGAAGCGCAACCCGGTGTACTGCCAGGACGTCGTCGCTGCCGCGGCCGAGATCCGGTCCGTCATCCCGCTGGCGCTGGAGGCGATGCAGACCGAGCACGAGGCGGACCGCACCACCGCGCTGATGATCCGCGAAGCGACGGCGCGCGCCTGCATCCTGACCGGCGACATGCTGCTGCGCGTCGGCATGATCATGGACGGCATCGCGTTGAGGCCGGAGCGGATGCGGCGGAACCTCGATCTCGGCGGCGGGTTGATCATGGCGGAGGCGGTGATGATGCAGCTCGGCGGGGCGATCGGCCGGCAGCACGCGCATGACGTCGTCCATGACGCGGCCCAGGCCGCCTTCGTGGAAGGCAGGTCCTTCGCGGCGCTGCTGGGCGCGGATGCGCGGGTGACGGCGCATCTGGACCGCGCCGCGATCGACGCTCTGCTGGATCCGACACGCTACACCGGCCTTTGCGCGGAGATGGCGCGGGACGCCGCCGGCCGCGCGCGGGAGGCGGCAGCGGCGCTCGTCTGACGGAGGAGCGTTGCGCCATGTCCTCGCGCCGCGCCGCATCGGCCGGCGGGACGAAGGCGGCGATCGCCCCGGATATTCTCACCGAACCACGGAGCGGAACGCTACGCCGCCGCCGCGTCGCCGCGGAGCGTGTCCAGCAGGATCGCCGCGCAGACGATGGCCCCGCCCAGGCAGGTCAGCAGCGACGGCACCTGGTTGAAGGCGAGCCAGACCCAGATCGGCGCGAGGGGCAGTTCGAGATTGGCGAGCAGCGCCGCGCGCACCGCCGGAATGCGGCGGCTGCCCAGCGTGAGCAGCAGCAGGCCCACGCCGAATTGCACGCCGAACAGCACCAGCAGCAGGAAGGCCGCGCCGCTCTCCGGCACCGGGCTCGCGAGCGGCAGGGCGATGGCGGCACTCGCGAAGGCCGAGAGGCAGGAGGCCGGCAGCATCGACACGCGATGGTGGCGCCGGATGACGACCATCATCAGCGCCATCAGCGCCGTCATCGCCAACGCCAGCAGGTTGCCGGACAGAGTCCCCGCCGAGGCGGCCTGGCCCATCATGACGACCACGCCGAGCAGCGCGAGCAGGCAGGCGAACAGCGTCACCCAGCCCACGCGCTGGCGCATCCAGGCCCAGGCGATCGCCGCGGCCAGGAAGGGCGCGGTGGCGTAGATGATGGTGACGTCGGCGACCGTCGTGCGGCGCAGCGCGTGGATGAAGCAGATGGTCGCGATGGTGGAGCAGGCCGCGACGACCAGGCCGGCGCGGCCGATGGTGCGACCCGATGCATCGCCCGGCCACAGGATGGTGCCAAGGATGACGAAGCCGCCGACCAGGCCGCGCCAGAACAGCATGGTCCAGACATCGGCGCCGATCGCGCCGGTGAAGAGGCCGGCCAGGCTGAAGGCCAGGGCGGCGCCGGTCACCTGGGCATCGCCCAGCCAGGGCTTTTCGGCGTTGCTGTTCATCGCGGCGCGGACCCTATCCGCGGCCTCCTGACAGCGTTATGTCAGGAGCGTGCAGCGCGCCGACCGGCTGTTCGACCTCATCCAGATCCTGCGCACGGCGCGCGGGCCGCTGACGGCCGAGGCGCTCGCCGCGCAGCTCGAGGTCACGCCGCGCACCATCTATCGCGACATGGCGACGCTGCAGGCGCGGCGCATCCCGGTCGAGGGCGCGGCAGGCATCGGCTATGTGCTGCGCAAGGGTTTTGATCTTCCGCCGCTGATGTTCACGGCGGATGAGATCGACGCCATCGCCGTGGGCGCGCTGCTGGTGCGGCGCATCCGCGATCCGGGCCTGCAGAAGGCCGCGCGCAGCGTGCTCGGCAAGATCACGACGATCCTGCCGGATGCCGTGCGGCACAGCGCGGCGGCGCCCTTCTATGTCTCGGATGGCAGCGCGGCGGTGCCGATGGGGATCGACCTCGCGCTGCTGCGCCGCGCGATCCGCGGGCAGCGGACGATGTGGATCGCCTATCGCGACGAGAAGGGCGCGCGGAGCGAGCGGACGATCTGGCCGCTCGCCATGGCCTACTACGTCGATGCCACGGTGCTCGGCGCCTGGTGCGTGCTGCGCGGCGACTATCGGAATTTCCGCGTGGAACGCATTGCGGAATCCCGCATGCTGGAGGAACGCTTCCCGACCGATGGCGGCCGGCTGCTGGCGGGCTGGCATGCGTTGCGGAAGGAGCGGCCGGGCGCGCCGGGCGAATGGCTTGACACCGGCGGCGCGCCGGCTCAAAAGTAACCGATTGGTTACTTGGGCTGCGAAGAGGAGGATCGGGTGGGCCTGCGCTGGACCGACTGGCCTGACGGCGTTGCGGCGCGGCTGCGCGCCGGCTGCGCGATCCCGGCGCATCCGCTCGCGCTGACGGCGAGGCTGGCGCTGGATGCGCGCCGGCAGAGGGCGCTGTCGCGCTATTACCTGGCGGCCGGCGCGGGCGGGCTCGCCGTTGGCGTGCACACCACGCAATTCGCGATCCGCGATGTCGGCCTCTACGAACCGGTGCTGCGCATCGCCGCCGAAGCGGCCGCCGAGCGCGCGACGGCGCCGATCATGGTCGCCGGCGCGATCGGGCGGACGGAGCAGGCGGTGCGGGAAGCGCGCGTCGCACGCGGGCTCGGCTATCACGCGGTGCTGCTCTCGCTCGCGGCATGGAAGGGCGCGTCGGAGGAGGAGATCGTCGCGCATTGCCAGGCGGTCGCGGCGGAAATGCCGCTCTTCGGCTTCTACCTGCAGCCGGCGGTCGGCGGCGTGCCGCTCTCCGCCTCCTTCTGGCGGCGCTTCGCGGCGATCGGGAATGTCGTCGCCATCAAGATCGCGCCCTTCGACCGCTATGCGACGCTGGACGTGCTGCGCGGCGTGCTGGAAGCCGGTGCCCAGGACCGCGTCGCGCTCTACACGGGCAATGACGACCACATCGTCGCCGACCTGCTGACGCCCTTCGCCTTGAGCCATCGCGGCGAACAAAAAACGCTGCGCATCGTGGGCGGGCTGCTGGGGCATTGGTCGGTCTGGACCAGGGCGGCCGTCGATCTGCATGCGCGCTGCCGCATGGCGGATGCGACGCCCGCTCTGCTGGCGCTGGATGCGCAGGTGACGGAGATGAACGCGGCGGTCTTCGACGTGGCGCACGCCTTCCACGGTGTCATCGCCGGCTGCCACGAAATCCTGCGCCGTCAGGGGCTGCTGGAAGGCATCTGGTGCCTGGACCCGAAGGAGGGGCTGTCGCCGGGGCAGGCGGATCTGCTGACCGCGGTCGCCGAACGCTACCCGCAGCTGACGGACGACGCTTTCGTCCGTGACAACCTGAACGCCTGGCTTTCGTAGGAGCGCAGAAAATGGCGGAACGCCGCATCGGCATCATCATGAACGGCGTCACCGGCCGCATGGGGATGAACCAGCACTTGATCCGCTCCATCGCGGCGATCCGCACCGATGGCGGCGTGCGGCTTGCCAATGGCGACCGGATCATGCCCGACCCGATCCTGGTCGGCCGCAACCGCGAGAAGCTGGAGGCGCTGGCGAAGGCGCATGGCGTCGCGCGAATCTCCACCGACCTCGATGCCTGCCTCGCCGATCCGAAGGACGAACTCTTCTTCGATGCCGCGACGACGCAGATGCGCGCCGCGCTGCTGCGTCGCGCCATCGCCGCAGGCAAGCACATCTACTGCGAGAAACCGACCGCGGATTCGCTGGCCGACGCGCTTGATGTGGCGCGCCGCGCCAAGGCCGCCGGCATCAGGCACGGCGTGGTGCAGGACAAGCTTTTTCTTCCCGGCCTGCGCAAGATGAAGATGGTGATCGACAGCGGGTTCCTCGGCCGCATCTGCTCGGTGAAGGGGGAGTTCGGCTACTGGGTGTTCGAGGGTGACCTACAGCCCGCGCAGCGGCCTTCGTGGAACTACAAGAAGGCGGAAGGCGGCGGCATCATCCTCGATATGCTCTGCCACTGGCGTTATGTACTCGACAATCTGTTCGGCGGCGTGAAGGCCGTCTCTTGCCTCGGCGCGATCCACATCCCGGAGCGGATCGGCGAGGACGGCAAGCCCTACAAGGCCGATGCCGACGACGCGGCGTACGCGACCTTCCAGCTCGAAGGCGGCGTCATCGCGCATATCAACAGCAGTTGGGTGACGCGCGTGCGCCGCGACGACCTGGCGACCTTCCAGGTCGATGGCACGCATGGCTCCGCCATCGCGGGCCTGCAGAAATGCTGGACGCAGAGCCGCATCGCGACGCCGAAGCCCGTCTGGAACCCCGACATCCCGCAGCCCATCGATTTCTTCGCGGGCTGGCAGGAAGTGCCCACCACGCAGGACTACCCCAACGGCTTCCGCGCGCAGTGGGAACTCTTCCTGCGCTACATGGCCGGCGAGGTCGCGTCCTTCCCCTGGGACCTGATGGCGGGCGCCAAGGGCGTGCAGCTGGCCGAAGCCGGCCTGCGATCCTGGTCCGAACGCCGCTGGATCGACCTGCCGGCGCTGGAGGCTTGACCATGCCGACCATCACCCTGCCGACCGCGTCCGGCCGTGTCGAACCCTTCGCGACCTCGCCGCCCAAGGCCTTCGCGCGCGCCACGCCGCCCTTCCCGCGCGTCGCGCTGGCGGCCGCGCATGTCGTCGCCGATCCGCTCGCCGAGCAGGATCCCTGGCTCGATGTGAAGGTGGATTGGGACCGCACCATCGCCTTCCGCCAATACCTGTGGTCGCTCGGCCTCGGCGTGGCCGAGGCGATGGACACGGCGCAGCGCGGCATGGGCCTCGACTGGGCCGGCGCGCAGGAACTCATCCGCCGTTCGCTCGATGCCATGAAGGACGTGCCAGGGGCGGTGATGGCGAACGGCGCCGGCACCGACCACCTGGCGCCCGGCCCCGACGTCACCGTGGACGACGTCATCCGCGCCTACGAGGAACAATGCGAGGCGGTCGAGGCGATGGGCGGCCGCATCATCCTGATGGCGTCGCGCGCGCTGGCCAAGGCGGCGAAATCGCCCGCGGATTATGAACGTGTCTATGGCCGCATCCTCGGCCAGGTGCGGGAGCCGGTGATCATCCACTGGCTCGGCGAGATGTTCGACCCGGCGCTCGAAGGCTATTGGGGCAACCACGACCACAGGGAGGCGATGAAGACGGCGCTCGCCGTCATCCACGCCCATGCCGCCAAGGTCGATGGCGTGAAGATCTCCCTGCTCGACAAGGACAAGGAGATCGTCATGCGCCGCCAGCTCCCGAAAAGCGTGCGCATGTACACGGGCGACGACTTCAACTACGCCGAGCTCATCGCCGGCGACGAGCAGGGCTATTCCGACGCGCTGCTCGGCATCTTCGACCCCATCGCGCCCGCGGTGGGCGGCGCGCTGGCCGCCCTGTCGCACAACGATCTTTCGACCTTCCACGACATCCTGGCGCCGACCGTCCCGCTCAGCCGCCACGTCTTCAAGGCGCCGACGCGCTTCTACAAGACGGGCGTCGTCTTCATGGCCTGGCTGAACGGCCACCAGGACCATTTCGTCATGGTGGGCGGCCAGCAATCCACACGCTCCATCCAGCATTTTGCGGAGCTTTTCCGTCTTGCCGACGCGGCCGGGCTTCTGCGCGATCCCGACATGGCGGTCGCGCGCATGAAGTCGCTGCTCGCTTTGCACGGGGTTGCCTGATGGCCTTCGAACTCTCGCTCAACACCGTCACGGTCCGTGACAGGTGGAATCTGGCGCAGGCGATCGAAGGCTGCGCGCGCCATGGCATTCCCGGAATCTCCCCCTGGCGCGACAAGCTGGCCGAGATGGGCGTCGCGAAGGCGGCGAAGGCGATCCGTGATGCGGGGCTCGTCGTCACCGGCCTCTGCCGCGGCGGCATGTTCCCCGCCGCCGATGAAGCGGGCCGCCGCGCCGCCATCGAGGACAACCGCCGCGCCATCGCCGAAGCGCACGCCATCGGCGCAAGGGGACTGGTCGTTCTCGGCGGCGGGTTGCCGCAAGGCTCGAAGGATCTGCCCGGCGCGCGGCGCATGTTCCGCGACGGCCTCGCCGCCGTGCTGCCGGAAGCGCGCGCGGCGGGCGTGACCATCGCGCTGGAACCGCTGCACCCCATGACCTGCGCGGACCGCTCCGTGCTCTCCACGCTCGCCCAGGCGCTCGACCTCTGCGACGAATTCGGTGCTGGCGTCGGCGTCGCGGTGGACGTCTACCACGTGTGGTGGGACCCCGATGTCGCGCGACAGATCGCGCGCGCCGGCGACCGCATCGCGGCCTTCCACGCCTGCGACTGGCTGGTGCCGACGACCGATCTCGTCTTCGACCGCGGCATGCCGGGCGACGGCGTGATCGACATCCCCGCGCTCCGCGCCATGGTCGCCGCGGCGGGCTACACCGGCCTCACGGAGATCGAGCTCCTGTCGCGCCGCTGGTGGAGCGAGGATCCCGAGCAGGTCATGGGCGTCCTGAAGCAGCGCCACGCCGCGTTCTGCTGAACGCGGCTCAGCGCCCCTGGAAGTTGGGCTTCCGCTTCTCGTTGAAGGCGGCGATGCCCTCCAGCCGATCCTGCGTCGGGATGAGCTGGTAGTAGGCCTCGATCTCGAACAGCATGCCGCTCGCGCGGTCCATCTGCAGCCCGTGGGTGATGGCCTTCTTGGCCTGGCGGACGGACAGCGGCGCGTTGTCGCGGATGGTGCGCGCGGTCTTCAGCACTTCCTCCAGCACCGTGCCGGGCTCGACCAGCCTGTTCACGATGCCCCAGGCATGGGCTTCCTCGGCGCCGAAGGGCTGGCCGGTGAGGATGACCTCCTTCGCGCGCCGCTCGCCGATGATGCGCGGCAGGTTCTGCGTGCCGCCGCCGCCCGGCATGATGCCGCGCGTGACCTCTGTCAGCGCGAAGCGCGCGGTCTTCACGGCGTACGAGAAATCGCAGCAGAGCGACATCTCCAGGCCCCCCGCGAAGGCCGCGCCGTTGATGGCCGCGATGATGGGCACGGGACAGGCCAGGATCGCGCGGAAGGTGCGTTCGAACAGGTAGTGCTGCGCGGCGAACACCTCGTCGGTCATGCCGTCGCGCTCCTTCAGATCGCCGCCGGCGCAGAAGACGCGCTCCCCGGCGCCGGTCAGGATGACGCAGCGATAGGCGCCAGGCTCCGCCTCCAGCGACTGGAAGACGGAGAGCATCTCTTCGCCCATGCGCGTGTTCAGCGCGTTGCCGACATTCGGGCGGTTCAGCGTGATGACGAGGACCTGGTCCTCGGGTTCGGCCAGCGCGATGGTCTCGAAACGTGCGGCGAGGGCGGCGATGCGCATGCGGCGCTCCATGGGCAGAGGGGGCGCGGACCATGCGCAGCCCCTCGCGGGGCGTCAACGGCAGGCCGGAGCAACGTGTCGTCGGAACGAGCCCCACGCCAGCCCGACCCATCTTGCCCGGGCGCCGCCGCCGCCGCAGTCTTCCGCCCACCTCCGGAGGCATGTGACGTGACCAAGCCGCTGGTCCTGCTGTGGACCGACAACACCACCGCCTATGTGGACGCCATCGGCAAGGCCGGGCTGGCCGATTCCGTGCGCCTGCGGACGCTGGCGCGCGGGGCAGCGCCGGATGACGCGACGCTGGCCGAGGTGGAGATGATCCTCGCCATGAACGCGCCGGCGGGCGTTCTCGCGAGGATGCCGAAGCTGCGCTGGATCCAGTCGCTGACGGCGGGTGTCGAGGGATGGACCGCGCGGCCCGATCTGCGGCCGGGCATCACGCTCTGCTGCGCGCGCGGCACGCACAGGATCCAGATGCCGGAAAACATCCTGGGCGCGCTGTTCCACATCACCAAGCCCTACGCGACGATCGTGGAGGACCAGGCGGCGAAGCGCTGGGCGCGCCGCGTCTCGCGCAACCTGGCCGGCAGCACCCTTGGCATCCTGGGGCTCGGGGCGATCGGCGGGGAACTCGCGCGCAAGGCGGCGGCGCTGGAGATGCGCGTCATCGGCACGCGGCGGAACGTGACGCCGATGGCGGGTGTCGAGACGGTCCATGCGCCCGAGGAGAGCGACGCGGTGCTGCGCCAGGCCGACTTCCTGGTCATGCTGCTGCCGGCGACGGCGGCCACCGAGAATTTCCTCAACGCCGAGCGTCTCGCGATGATGAAGCCGTCGGCCTGGGTGGTGAATTTCGGCCGCGGCGCCATCGTCAACGACGCGGACCTGATCGCCGCGGTGACCAACGGGGTGATCGCGGGCGCGGTGCTGGACGTGTTCCGCACGGAACCCCTGCCGCCCGACAATCCATTGTGGACCACGCCAGGGATCATGGTGCTGCCGCATATCGGCGGCCATCATCCGGAACGCGACAAGGACGTGGCCGCGCTGTTCGCCGACAATCTGGGCCGGCTCCTGGCCGGCAGGCCGCTGCGCGAGGTCGTGGATCCGAAGGTCGGGTACTGAGCCCATGGCCTACAAGCCCTTCGACCTGACCGGGAAGGTCGCGCTGATCACCGGCGGGAACAGCGGCATCGGGCTCGGCATGGCGCAGGCGCTCGCGGAGGCGGGCGCGGATGTCGCGATCTGGGGCACGAATGTCGCGAAGAATGCGGCGGCCAGGGCGCAGCTGGGCGCGACGGGGCGGCGCATCCTCGCGCTGCGCTGCGATGTCGGCGAGGAAACGCAGGTCGAGGCCTGCTTCGCCGAAACGCTGCATGCGCTGGGCCGCGTGGACGCCTGTTTCGCCAATGCCGGCACCTATGGCGGGCGCGGCCTGAAATTCACGGACTACACGACCGAGGAATGGCGCCGCGTCATGCGCGTGAACCTCGACGGCGCCTTCTTCACGCTGCGCGCTGCGGCGCGTCACATGGTCGCGCGCGGCGGCGGCGGATCGCTGGTGGGCACCGCCTCGCTCGCCGCCATCGAAGGCGCGGCACGGAACGAGCACTACGCCGCGACCAAGGGCGGGCTGGTCTCCATGCTGCGCGCCCTGGCGGTGGAATTCGCGCGCCACGGCATCCGCGCCAACGCGATCCTGCCAGGCTGGATCGAAACGCCGATGACGGCGCGGTCCACCAGCGATGAGAAATTCGCAGGCAACGTGATGCCGCGCATCCCGATGCGGCGCTGGGGGCAGGGCGCGGATTTCGGCGGCATCGCCGTCTATCTCGCCTCCGACGCCTCGGCCTATCACACCGGGGACAGCCTGATCATCGACGGGGGCTACGCCCTCTACTGAAGGAACGCCCAGGATGCATTTCGGCCAGTTCAACCTGATGGGCTACCGCGAACGCGGCCGGCCCACCCACGTCATCTATGACGAGGCCGTCGCGCAGGTGCGCGCGGCGGAACAGGCGGGGTTCGAGATCTCCTGGTTCGCGGAGCACCATTTCTCCAACTACTGCGTCTGTCCTTCGCCGCTGATGATGATCGCGCGCCTGGCGGGCGAGACGAAGCGGATCAAGCTGGGATCGGGCGTCGTCATCGTGCCGCTCTATGAACCCGCGCGGCTGCTGGCCGAGATCGGCATGGTGGATGCGATGACGCATGGGCGGCTCGTCCTTGGCGTCGGCAGCGGCTACCAGCCCTATGAGTTCGAACGCTTCCACGAGGACCTCGGGGACTCCACGCCGAAGGTCATCGAGTTCATGGAGATGCTGGAGCTCGCCGTCTCGCGCGAGACGTTTTCGTACGCTGGCAGGAACTATTCGCTGCCGGAGACGCACATCGCCCCTCGGACCGTCAGCGGTGGCATGCCCGACGTGTGGGTGGCGGGAGACAATCCGGACCTGCACAGGCTCGCTGCGAAGCGCGGCTATGTGGTGATGGTGACCCCGCGCCACTACACAGCCGAGCTGCTGGCCAAGGCGCGCGCGAAGTTCGGCGATACCTACCGCGAGGCCGGCGCCGATCCCGCGCAGATGCGCTTCGGCGCGCTGCGCCATGTCTGCGTGACGGACGACAGGGCGGAAGCCGCGCGCTTCCTCGACAACATCCGCTTCCAGATCCGCCTGTCGCAATCGCTGCGGCATCGCGAACAGGCCATGGACGGCGCGATGCTCGTCGAGAAGCCCTGGCAGGGCGAGATGAGCATCGAGGACATGGCGAAGCACATGCTGGTCGGCAGCGCGGAGACGATCGCCGAACGCATGGCGGACGAAATCCGCGCCGCCGATCCCTGCCACTACCTGCTGCAGTTCCAGGCCGGCGGATCGGACCTGGCGACGGCGCTGCGCTCGATCGAACGCTTCGCGACGCAGGTCCGCCCGCTGCTGGAACGCACGTTCGGCGACCTCTCCCGCATCGGCAATTCCCGCGCCGCCGCGGCCTGAACAGGAACGACACCATGGCTCCGCTGCTTTTCACGCCGCTCACCATCCGCGACGTCACGCTGAAGAACCGCATCGTCGTCGCCCCCATGCACCAGTATGCGGCGGAGCGCGGCTTCGTCACCGACTGGCACCTGATGAATGCCGGGCGCTACGCCGCGGGCGGTGCCGCGATGATGATGATCGAGAGCACCAAGGTGGAGCGCCGCGGCTGCGGCACGGTGGGCGACACCGGGCTGTGGGACGATTCCTTCGTGCCCGGCATGAAGCGCTGCGCCGATTTGATTCGCGCGCAGGAATGCGTGCCGGCGATCCAGCTCGGCCATTCCGGGCGGAAGGCGCGGCGGTTCCGGCCATGGGAGGGCGGCGCGCCGCTGACCCGATCTTCCGACATCGCGGACTGGGAGGATTGGGAGCTGGTCTCGGCGAGCGCACTGAACTCGCCTGACACCGACCCGATGCCGCGGGCGCTCACGCGCACGGAAATTCCGCAGGTGATCCAGCGCTGGGCGGATGCGGCGCGGCGCGCGAACGAGGCGGGTTTCGACGTGCTGGAAATCCACGGCGCGCATGGCTACCTGATCCACCAATTCCTCTCGCCCTTTTCCAACGTGCGGAACGACGAGTACGGCGGCAGCGAGCTGAACCGCATGCGCTTCTGCATCGAGATCGTCGAGGCCATCCGCGCGATCTGGCCGCAGGGCAAGCCGCTGTTCCTGCGCCTGTCCGTGGAAGACGATTCCGGCTGGGGGCCGGAGCAGAGCGTGGCACTCGCAAAAATCGTCGGGCCCAAGGGCGTCGATGTGATCGACTGTTCCTCGGGCGGCATGCGCGGGGCGCCGGTGACGAGCCATGGGCCAATCACCTATGGCTACCAGGTGCCCTATGCGGAGAGGCTGCGGAAGGAATCCGGCGTCATGTCCATGGCGGTCGGGCTGATCGTCCATGCCGACCAGGCCGAGGCGATCCTGCGGGAAGGACGCGCCGATCTCGTCGCGCTCGCGCGGGAGCTGCTGTACAATCCAAACTGGCCGATGGATGCGGCGCGCAAGCTCGGCGTCGAGAAGGCGTTTCGCATCGTGCCGCCGGCGCAGGCCTATTGGCTCGGCAAGCGGGCAAGCAGCGTGACGACGGTCGAGCCCTCCACCTACCGCATGGGGCTGCACGAACGCCCCTGACGCGGCGGGAACGGGCTGCGGGGATCCCGAAGCATCCGTCCTGGCCGCCGCGCGGGACTGCGACCATGCTGCCCTAGGCGGGGTCCGGATCCGAGTAGTGCATCAGCTGGCTGGCGGGGAACGCCTCGACGAGTTCGCCGTGGAGATCGTCGTACCATCCGCACAGGCAGCGCGTTCCGCCATCCAGGATCAATTTCACCAGCATGACGCCGCCGCTGCCGTCGCGCCGCCGCACGGTCTCGCCTTCCTGGAACGGACGGCGGGAAACGGGGTCGCGAATCACGCGCTCCGTGGCCACGCGCCAGTCGTCCGCGCCGCCGATCACGGCATCGTCGGCCCAGGCGATGGGGCCATCGGCATCGGTCGGCGGGTCGCTCATGGGACACCTCGCGCTGTGACGCCTTCATGGCGTCATGTTCGCGGCAGTGCCAAGCGGAATGTTGGGGGCGCGCATCCCTGGAGATCCACGGCCGGGCCGCAGCAACGGGGTCCGCCCGGGACGAGGGTCGTGGGTCCTTGGACATGGCTGGAAAATCTGGCGTCCCCGGCGAGATTCGAACTCACGGCCCCCAGATTAGGAATCTGGTGCTCTATCCGGCTGAGCTACGGGGACACCCAGCCCGATCCTAGCACGCCCGCACCTGATGGTGGAACGCCCCTGCGCCGGGGAAGCGGGCGGGCGGAGTATCGAACCCGCCACGCAGCGCCCGACGCAACCGGAGATCAGCGGCGGCGGAACCGCTCGACGGCCGAGACGAGCGCCGTGCGCACGCCGGGCTCCAGCGCCGAATGCCCCGCATCCGGCACGATGGTCAGGCGGGCCCGCGGCCAGGCCGTGGCCAGTTCGAAGGCCGTCTCGGGCGGGCAGACCATGTCGTAACGGCCCTGCACGATCTCGGCCGGCACATGGGCAAGCCGGCGCATATGCGCGAGCAGCCCGCCTTCCGGCAGGAACAGGTCATGCGCGAAGTAATGCGCCTCGATCCGCGCGAGGCCGAGCGCCGTGCGGTCCTGGGCGAAGCTCGCGACCGTCTCGGGCGAGGGCAGCAGGGTGGAACAGGACCCTTCGTACTGGCTCCAGGCGCGCGCGGCCGGCAGGTGGACGTCCGGATCGGGGTCGCAGAGGCGCCGGAGATAGGCGGCCAGCAGGTCCTCCCGCTCGCCGGGCGGGATGTGCTCGGCGAAGGAAGCCCAGGCATCCGGGAAGATGCGCCGGAGGCCGTAGAGGAACCACTCGACCTCGCTCCGCCGGCCCAGGAAGACGCCGCGCAGCACGCAGCCGGCCACGCGTTCGGGATGGGCCTGGGCATAGGCGATCGCGAGCGTCGAGCCCCAGGATCCGCCGAAGAGCAGCCAGCGCTCGATGCCGAGGAAGCGCCGCAGCGTCTCGATATCCGCGATCAGGTGCGGCGTGGTGTTGTCGGACAATTCGCCCAGCGGGCGGGATCTGCCTGCGCCGCGCTGGTCGAAGATCACCACGCGCCAATGGGCGGGGTCGAAGAAGCGCCGGTGCACCGCCCCGGCGCCGGCGCCGGGGCCGCCAGGGAGGAAGAGCACGGGCTGCCCACGCGGATTGCCCACC
>JAYRQX010000166.1:0-5559 GCA_041910415.1 Acetobacteraceae bacterium
GCAGGAAGCGGGAGGAGCGCGCCGGCAGCCCGGTGCCGCGGGTCTGGAACGACGACGTCGAGGAGCGCGATCCGCTCGCGCGCATCGCCGATGTGCGGCTGACGCCCGAACCGGCCATCGAGATTTCCGGGAGTGCGGGCGTGCCGCTGATGCTCGCCATGGCCGAAGGGGTGGGCACCATCCATGCGCATGCGCCCGGGCCGATGGGGCTGCCGGGCGGCTATCCGATCGTCTGGCGCGACGGCGTCATGGATCTCGACCTGCCATCGGGCATCTCGCCGGAGGAGGCCGTCGCCTTCAACCTGTCCTTCGAGCAGGAAAGCGGCATGGTCGTACAGAACGGCATGGCCCGCTACACGGGGAGGCTCCGCGCCCTGATGCGGCAGGAGAGCCCGGACCTCGCCGAAGGCTTCGCGGTCGGGGATCTGGAGGCCGTGCACAAGGCGATGGCGGAACTCCGCAGCCGCCTGCAGGCAAGGACCTGAACGGCGATGCCGCAGCAGTCCGGCCCCGTCCGACTGCTGCCGCGCCATGCCCCGCGTGCACGCCTGGTCGTGGACGGCGTGGAGATCGAGGCCTGGGAAGGCGAGAGCATCCTGGTGGCCATCCTCTGCGCCGGCATCGCGATGCGTCCGTTGGAGGAAAGCGGTGCGCGTGCCGGCTTCTGCCTGATGGGCGCCTGCCAGGAATGCAGCGTCTGGCATGAGGATGGCCGCGCCATCCGCGCCTGCGTGACGCGCGTGGCCGGTGGCATGCGGCTCGTCACACGCCGCCCGGATTGGGAGGGCGTCGATGGATAGCGTGGTGATCGTGGGCGCCGGCCCTGCCGGCATGGCGGCCGCGACGGTCCTGGCCGGGCATGGCGTGCGCCCGATCGTGCTGAACGAGGGTACAGAGCCCGGCGGCCAGGCCTGGCGCCGCGCGACGGCACCTGTGGCGCTGGACATGCCTCTGCTGCTCGGCAGCGAGTTCCCGAAATTCGAGCGTGCGCATGCGGGCTTCGCCGCGGCGCTGCCGCGCATCGACCATCGTCCCGGCACGCTGGCCTGGAACGTCTTCGGCGGCGAGGTCTTCGCGCAATCCGGACGGCACGCATCGGCGTTGCGCTACGAAGCGCTGATCCTGGCCACCGGTGCGACCGATCGGATGCTGCCGGTGCCCGGCTGGACGCTGCCGGGCGTCTATACGCTGGGTGCGGCGCAGACGCTGCTGAAGGACCAGGGCGCCTCCATCGGGCGGCGCGTGGTCTTCGTGGGCGCTTCGCCGCTGCTGTACCTGGCGGCGCTGCAGTTCCGCGCCATGGGCGTGGAGGTTGCGGCGGTGCTGGATACGACGGGGCTTGCCGCGAAGCTGCGCGCCGCGCCGGCGATGCTGACCGCCGATGCGCGAACGACGATGCGCGGCCTCGGCTACATGGCGACGCTCCGGCGGCAGGGCGTGGCGCTGCATCTCGGCGCATCCGGCATCGCGATCGAGGGCGAGGGGCGCGTGTCGGGCGTCCGGTTCGGCCCGGCTGGCGCTGAGCGGCGCATCGCCTGCGACGCGGTCGCGCTCGGTTTCGGGTTGCGGTCGGAGATCCAGCTCGCGGAGCTCGCCGGCGCGACGCTGCGTTTCGACCCGGTGTTCCGCCAATGGCTGCCATCGGCCGATGGCGACGGGCGCGCGGGCGAGCGGCTCTATGTCGCCGGCGATGGCGCGGCGATCGGTGGCGCCGATGCGGCAGCGTTGAGCGGCCGGCTCGCGGCCTATGCCGTGCTGGCGGATGCGGGGAAGCCCGTGCCGGACACCGAGCGCGCATCGTTGCGCGCCGGGCTTGCGCGATTGCGCCGGTTCCAGGCGGCCATGGCGGGCGCCTTCGCCTGGCCATCGCATTGGTTGGCAGCCATGCCGGATGATACGCCGCTGTGCCGTTGCGAGGGGGTCAGCCTGGGCGCGATGCGGGATGCCGTGGGCAGGCCCCTGGGCCCCGGCGATGTGAATCGCGCCAAGGCACTCACGCGCTGCGGCATGGGGCGCTGCCAGGGGCGATTCTGCGGCCTTGCGACGGCGGAGCTGATCGCGGAGACGCGCGGCGTGCCGATCGCCGAGATCGGGCGGCTGCGCGTGCAGGCGCCGGTCAAGCCCGTGCCGCTCGACACGGTGCTCGAGGAGCCGGTGTCGTGAGGCTGCGCACGCCCACGGCGATCATCGGTGGTGGCCTCATGGGGTGCTGGACGGCGCTGATGCTGCGCCGGCGCGGTCTCGATTGCGTGGTGATCGAGAAAGGCGCGGTCGGCGCGCAGGCGGCCGGGCAGAATTACGGCAATATCCGGCTGCAGGCCCGGTTCCGGGGGCAGATCCCCCTCGCGCTGCGCAGCATCGGGCTCTACGAGCGGATGGAGGAGCTGGTCGGCGAACGCTGCGAGTTCGATCCGACCGGCCACCTCTACGCCGCGTGCGCCGGCAAGGAGGAGAGGAAGGTCGAGGACTCCGCCCGCGACGCGCAGGACCATGGCATCGCGGCCGAGGTGTTGGACGCCGCCGAGATGCGCAAGCGCTGGCCCTGGCTGCGTGGACCCTATGTGCTGGGCTCCTGGTCCGCGCGGGACGCGGTGGCCAATCCACGCCTGGTGACCCCGGCCGTCGCGCGGCGCGCCAAGGCCATGGGGGCGCGGGTCTTCGAAGGCGTCTGCGTCACCGTTATCGAACGCGGCAACGACATCTTCCGCATCGCAACGGGCAGCGGACTGACGGTCGAGGCCGATCAGGTCGTCAATGTCGCAGGCGCCTGGTCCAGGGGCATCGCCGCGATGTTCGGCGAGGGCGCACCGCTCTTCGCCGGTGGTCCGCCGCAATTCGTCACCGAGCCGCTGCCGCATTTCATCGGGCCGTCGGTGCAGGCGGTGGATGGGGCGGTGATCTTCCGCCAGGTGCGCCGTGGCAATGTCGTCGTCGCCGGTTATCCGCGCGGCGCTTCCGACATCGTCGCGATCCGCGCGCCGGTCGATCCGCGCAAGACGATCAACACCATGGCGAAGCTGATCGAGGCGGTGCCCGCGCTGTCCGGCGCGCGGCTGCTGCGTGTCTGGTCGGGGATCGAGGGCTATCTGCCCGACATGCTCCCCGTGCTGGGGCCAAGCCGCACCACGCCGGGCCTGTGGCACGCCTTCGGCTTCTGCGGGCATGGCTTCGCGCTGGGACCGGGCGTGGGCGACGTGCTGGCCGATCTCGTCGAGAAGGGATCGACCGACACGCCGATCCAGGATTTCTCGATTGATCGCTTCGCGGAGGGCAGGGTGAGCGAAGCCGCGCATCTGCGCGCGGAGTTCGACGCCTCCATGCTGCCGACGACGGTGGCGCGATGAGCGCGGGCATCGCTCCAACGTTGACAGGCACCGGCAGGCCTCGCATCGTCCGTGCCAACGATCAGCGCCGCGGCATGCACGGCGCACCCATGGGCAGGCTCGGCCGTCAGGCCACGACAACCAAGGCAACAGGGACGGGAGATCGGACATGACCGACAATCGCTTGGGCACCATGCGCCGCCGCGGACTCATTCTCGCCGCGGGCGGTCTTGCGATGCCGGCCTTGTCCGGCACGGATGCGAGCGCTCAGGCACGGCAGATCACCTGCGCCGATCCGGGCGGCCCCTTCGGCGAGGCCTTCGGCAAGGCCTTCTATCGGCCCTTCGAGCAGGCGACCGGAATCCGCGTGGTCAACGTCGCGCGGCCGGCGGAGCCGACGGCGCAGTTCCGCGCGATGGTCGAGACGCGATCCTACACCTGGGATTGCTGCCTGCTGACGCTGTCCGCGCGCGATATCCTGCGGCGGCAGAACCTGCTCGACACCATCAACCTCGCGCGCAGCGACGCACCGGACCTGATGCCGGAAGCCCTGACGGAGCATTGGATGGGCACGGATGTCTACGCGACGATCCTTGCCGTGCGCACGGACAAGGTGGGCGGGCCGGTGCCGACCTCCTGGACCGATTTCTGGAACGTGCAGGGCTTCCCCGGCCGCCGCGCGCTGCGGCGCGATCCGATCGACACGCTGGAAGAGGCGCTGCTCGCCGATGGCGTGCCGCTCGCCTCGCTCTATCCGCTCGACCTCGACCGCGCCTTCCGTGCGCTGGATCGCCTGAAGCCGCAGATCGCAGCCTGGTGGACGGGCGGCGCGCAGACGACGCAGATGCTGCAATCCGGCGACGTCGCGATGGTGCCGACCTGGAACGGGCGCGCGCAGCCGGTGATCGATTCCGGCGCGCCGGTGCGCATCATCTGGAACCAGGGGCTCTATTCGATCGAGGGCTGGTCCATCCCGCGCGGCTCGCCGCGTGCGGACATCGCGCGGCAGTTCATCCGCTTCTGTTCCCAGGCGCAGCAGCAGGCGCTGTACACGGATACGCTCGCCTATGGTCCGACCAACCTCAAGGCCTATGACCACATCCCCGCGGCGCGCGCGACGCTGCTGCCGACGCATCCGAACAACCTGCGCCTGATGCGCATCGCCGACGAGGATTGGTGGAGCGCCAACCGCGCCGCGGCGACCGAGCGTTTCAACGCCTGGGTCCTGCGCTGAGGTGACGGCGGCGTCGCGGCCGGGGGCCGCGCCCGGCGCCAAGCTGGTGGTGGACGGCATCGCCAAGCGCTACGGCCCGGTCGTGGCGCTGGAGCCCACGCGGCTGGAAGTGCGTGATGGCGAGTTGATGACGATCCTGGGCCCATCGGGCTCGGGCAAGACGACGCTGCTGCAGATCATCTGCGGGCTAACGGAGCCCGATGGCGGCCGGCTGTTCGTCGATGGGCAGGACCAGACGCAGACACCCGTGCATCAGCGCGACATCGGCCTGGTCTTCCAGAACTACGCCCTGTTTCCGCATCTCACCGTCGCCGAGAATGTCGGCTTTCCCTTGAAGATGCGCAACCGCCCGTCTGCCGAGATCGCCAGGCGCGTCGGCGAGGCACTGGACATGGTCCAACTCGGTCCTCTCGACGCGCGCTTTCCGCGCGAGCTTTCCGGCGGCCAGCAGCAGCGTGTCGCGCTGGCGCGCTGCTTCGTCTACCAGCCCTCCATCATCCTGATGGACGAACCGCTCGGCGCGCTGGACCGCAAGCTGCGCGAGCACATGCAGATCGAGATCAAGCGCCTGCATCGGGAGACCGGTGCGACGATCATCTATGTCACGCATGACCAGGAGGAAGCGCTCGCGCTGTCCGACCGCATCTGCCTGATGAACCATGCGCGGATCGAACAGGTCGGCACGCCGCGGGAGATCTACGAGCGCCCGCGAACCGCCTTCACGGCGGAGTTCATCGGCACATCGACGCTGCTCCGCGGCCGCGTGGCGCAGGGCATGCTGGAGACGCCCTATGGCCGCTTCGCGGTCCCGGCCGGAAGCGATGTGATGACGGGCGAGGCGGCGCTCGTGATCCGCCCCGAACACCTGACCATCGGCACCGGCGACAACAGCATCGAGGGCGTGGTGTCCGAGACGGTCTATGCGGGTGCGGAGACGCGGCTGCTGTTCGGCCTGCCGGACGGCGCGACCGCCGTCGCCCGGCTCGCGATCGGCGCGGCGGA
>JAYRQX010000167.1:0-1745 GCA_041910415.1 Acetobacteraceae bacterium
GCAGGACGGCCTCAGCCCCGCGCGTCGCGTCGCGCCTGGGCGTTGCGCCCCTGCTGGGAGACGCTGCCCACCCGGGCCGGATTGATGGCGCTGCGCGCCTTGCGGCTGGGGATCGCCGCCATGCCGCGCGCACGGGTCGCGCCGCCTTGCGGGTGCGGGGCCGGGGTCGCGCGCACCCGGTCCAGCGCGGCGTGCAGCTTCGCCAGCCGCTCCTCGCGCTTACGCTCGGCGATCAGCGCCTCCATCCGGGCGTTCACGCGCTTCAGTGCACGGGCATAGACCTGCTTCTTGGCGGCCAGCCCCCGCTCGCTCGCGGCGCCATCGGTACCGCGGGAGTCACCCTTGCCCCTGCGGGCGCGGCGGCGGTCGTGGATGATGTCGCGGGCACGGGCGCGGCGGTCGCGCAGCCAGCGGGCGAGCTCGCCCAGGCCTTCGCGCGTCTCGGCCTCGAGCTGCGGAAAATGGCTGCGCTGGATCGGACCGATCTCATCCTCGGCCAGCAGGCCATGCTCGTTCGCATAGGACACACCCATGATGCTCTCTCCGATCTGTCCCATCCGGTGCCGCTCGCCAAGCCGGGCGCGGCGTTCTAGGACGGACTCATGGGTTCCTTGGCACGGCATATTGCGGCCTGCAACAATGTTGCCTCCCCGGCCGGGCTGATCCCCTTCCGCATCGGAGAGGCGCAGGTCGGCTGGCTGGCGCCGGAGGTCGCGACGACATTGACCTTCCGCCCGCGCGACTTCCACTTCGATGACCGCGGCGTGGCGCTCGCCACACGGCTGCGCAGCCCCGGCGCGCGGAGCGAGGCGCTGGCCGCGGCGCTGCCCGCGCTCGCCGCCGGCGGATTCCTCCGCATCCGCGGCGAGCTGTTCGACGTGCGGCAGACGAGCGAGGGGCCGGTCCTGGCGATGCTCGATCGCGGTGCGGTGCCGCGCTTCGGCGTGATGTCCCAGGGCATCCATGTGAATGGCTATGTGCGACGCGAGGACGGGCCCTGGCTGTGGATGGGCTTCCGTGCACGCAACAAGCCGGTGGCGCCGGGGAAGCTCGACAACATGATCGCCGGCGGCATCCCCGCAGGCCTGTCGCCCGAGGAGACGCTGGTGAAGGAGGCGGAGGAGGAGGCAAGCGTACCGGCCGCCATCGCCGTCACCGCGCGGCGGACGGGGCGCGTGTCCTACGTTCTCGCCAATGACGAAGGGCTGCGGCGCGACGTGCTGCATTGCTACGACCTGGAGCTGCCCGCGGAGTTCACGCCGAAGCCGAACGACGATGAGGTCGAGCGTTTCGAGCTCTGGCCCGCCGCGCGGGTGCTGGAGGCGGTCGCCGACACCGACGACGTGAAGTTCAACGTGAACCTGACGCTGCTCGATTTTTTTGTGCGCTGGGGCCTCGTCGCCGATCCGGATGGGTCGCTCCGGGCAGGGCTGGACCAGGGGCCTGACTAAAGCGCCGTGCCCGAATGATGGATCATTCGGGCACCCTCAGACTCCGGCGCAAAGCTCCGCTTTGCTTGGCTTCGCCGGACCGCCGGCGGGCCGCATTCGCGGCCTCAGCCGCCTGCGGCGGCTGCCCGTGATCCACAAATGCAGCACGCCGCTCTAGGGTCTGTTGACATTTATCGACAAGCGATGATGCCGGCGGCGATGAGGATGGCTGCGCTGTAGCTGAGATCGGTCTTGTCGTATCGCGTGGCGATGGCGCGGAATTCTTTGAGCTTGGCGAAGAAGTTCTCGACGAGA
>JAYRQX010000168.1:0-1670 GCA_041910415.1 Acetobacteraceae bacterium
CGCCCACGCGGTCCGCGAGCCTGGCGAGGGCGCCGTTGGCGGGCTCGTACACGCGCGCCACGCACGCGCCGATCATCTCGGCGGTGACGGCCGCTTCCTCTGCCACGGGCACATCTTCCAGCCCCGCCGCGACCACGGCGATGCTGCCCCGGCGCGGCCGCGGGCTCGGGTCGTACCAGGCGAGGCGCGCGTCGATATCGTGCGCCATCTCCGGCAGCTCGAAACGCAGCGCCTCCATGTGGGCCGGCTCCACGCGCGTCACCACCAGGCGGCCGGCGTCATCGAAGGCACGGCGCGCAGCCGCCGCCACCTGCCGCGGAGTCTTGCCGTGGGCCGAAATCAGCTCCGGCGCGTTGTCGCGGAGCGCCTGGCCCTGGCTGTGGGCGGCCAGCCCCAGCCCCAGGAACGGCTCGGCCGAAAGGCGTCCGGCGGCGTCATCAACGCGGAGGCGGCCCTCGGCGACATCGGCGAGGAGCTCGCGCAGGGTTTCAGCATCCATCCGTCATACCCGCGTCACGGGGCAGTCCGCCCCGGTAGTCCTGGTTCGCCTCGAAGGAGTGGTGGGGGCCGGCGCACCTGTTCGGTTGACCTGGAGAATCGCACGGCCCGGCGGCCGGCCCCCGAGGCGCGTGGAAAGTATCCACACAGGCATCATCGGTTCCCCGCGCCCGCCGAAAGAGGGGCGAAACGGGTGATTGGCTGCCGGCTGCCCGCCATCGGCGTGGCCACGCGCCCAATGTGATCGCGGATCGCCGGAATCGCCACGCGCCCGGTCACAACCCGCGGCCGGCAGCTGACGGCCGGCAGCGAACATTTATCGGCCAACCGCTCGAAAGAACCGCCAGATCAGCTCCGTCGCGTTGATTTCGTCCGTCACGAAGCCGGCGCCGCTGACCGAATCCGGTGCGCCCCCGGGCCAGGTGTGCCCTCCGCCTTCGACCCAGTACAGCTCGGCATCGAAGCCGCCGCAGTTCGCGAAGGCGCGCTTGACGACGTGCTCGCTGACGCGCTCCTCCGCGGGATCGGGGTCGCAGCCGTTGGCGGGCCCCCAGAGCGCGAACGTCTCCTCCACCAGCCACGGCTCCACGTTCCAGTCGTCGCTCCCTTCGAAGGCGATGATGGGCACGCGGTTCGGGCAGGGGTCGATGGCGAGGCCCGCCACGGGGGCCGCCGCCGCCACCAGCTCCGGGTAGGCGCAGGCCAACAGCGCCGCCATCTGCCCGCCGTTCGACATCCCCGTCGCGAACACCCGCCCGCCATCGATGCAGAGCGTCGCCGTCAGCTCCCGGATGAGCGCCGCTGCGAAGGCCGTATCGTCGATGCCGATGTCGGCATAGATGCCCGGGATGTCCCAGCCCTGGGGCCAGCCGCTCCCTTCCGGCGTCACCAGCACGAACCCCTCGCCGTCCGCGAGCGGCGCCAGCCCCGAATACTCCTCCTGCTCCGCCGCCGTGCGGCCGTAGCCGTGGAAGTTGAGCACCATCGGCAGGAGCCGCGCGCCGCGGTTCGCGGGCACGTGCAGCCGGTAGAGCCGCTCGCCCTCGGGCGTCTCGAAGGACCGGATGAAGTCGCCGGGCTCGATGACGCGCTCGCAGGCGGGGCCGGGGCCTTCGCGCGGCAGGTCCGCGTCCGATCCGGCGCCGGGACTGCCGTCCTCCGCCTCGCCGACG
>JAYRQX010000169.1:0-3524 GCA_041910415.1 Acetobacteraceae bacterium
CCGCCACCGGGCGTGCGGCCGGCAGGGGCGCGGGCGGCGCCGAGGCGACCGAGGGCGCTGGCGTCGTCGTCTCGGCGCAGGCGGCGATCAGCACGACCATGGCGGCGGGAACCCAGCGCATTGCGTGGCCTCGATGCTCGATTTCGGTGCTGTACTATAGTCCAAACGTGACGGCGCGCCAATCGTCGCGATCACGCGCCGCCCGGCGTCCACACCGGCGGCGCGTCGCTGCCCGTCTGCGCGGTGATGCGGCCATAGGCTTCCGGCCGGCGGTGGCGGGCGAAATCGAAGATCGTGGTGCGGCCGAGGCGGCACATCTCGAGGTCGCATTCGGCGGTGATCAGCTCGTCGCCCCATGACGTCGCCTGGGCCATGATTTCCCCTTGTGGGTTGACGATGATCGAGTGGCCGAACAGCTCGTGGCCATCCTCGGTCCCCGCCTTGGCGACGCCGACGCCGAAGCAGGAGTTCTGGTAGCACCCCGCCTGGATCGCGAGATGCGAATGGGCGACGCGCAGGTGATGCGCCTCGAAGCCGCGGTTCTCCATGTTCAGGCTCGGCGTGTTGTAGCCGAGCATGACGATCTCGACCTGCTGCAGCCCCATCACGCGCCAGGCTTCCGGCCAGCGGCGATCGTTGCAGATCATCATGCCGATATTCGCCTCGGTCGTGCCGACCGGCGCGCGGATGACGGGGAAGCCGAGATCGCCCACCTCGAAATAGCGCTTCTCCAGATGCTGCACGCGGCGCTGCGGGTCGAACTCCTTGTGACCGGGCAGATGGACCTTGCGGTATTTCAGCACGATCTCGCCCGAGGGATGCACGTAGATCGCCGTGTTGAAGCGATGCCCGTCGGGCGTCTTCTCGGCATAGCCGAGATGGAAGCCGATGCCGTAGCGCCGCGCGGCCTCGAAGAGCGGGGCGGTGGCGTTCGACGGCATCGCCGTCTCGTACCAATGATCG
This sequence comes from Acetobacteraceae bacterium, assembly GCA_041910415.1. Taxonomy (GTDB): domain Bacteria; phylum Pseudomonadota; class Alphaproteobacteria; order Acetobacterales; family Acetobacteraceae; genus JAYRQX01. Next base: position 964 of record JAYRQX010000169.1, read on the forward strand.
GCGTTCGCCAGGTCCTCCTCGTACCAGCGCGGGAAGAAGGTGGTCAGCGCGAGTTCGGGGAAGACGACCACCTCGGCGCCGCGCCGATGCGCCTTCTCCATCAGCCGGACCATGCGGCCGACCGCGACGTCGCGGCCCTCGGCCTTCTGGATCGGGCCGAGCTGGGCGCCGGCGAGGATGATGCTGCGGGACATGGCGGGGCTCCTGCTGCTCTGCGCTGCGCCTTGCTACCGCTCCCGCCCCCCATGGTCGAGACGACCCGGGCCCGGGCGCGCGCACGAAGCGGCGCGCAGCCCAGGCTGGCCCTCGCGGCGCCGGGCCGGTGCGGCTAGACAATCCACCATAGCAGAAGGCCGGTGCGATGCAGGATCTCGTGGCGCGTCTCGCCCACCACAACGACCATCTCCCCGCGGAGGCGCTGCGCCAGGCGCTGGCGGATTGGCCCGCCGCGGCGCGGCTCCTCTACGCGGAGATCGAGCGCTTCCTGGCCGATCCCGGCACGCCGGCGGAGATCGCCGATGTCGTCCTCTTCACCCTCTTCCTTGCCGCGGAGAAGCGCGACCCGGTTGCCTTCGCGCTCGCCTGCCGCCTGGGCGCGGAGACCGAGGCCGTGGACGCCGTCTTCGGCGATGACGGGGCCCAGCATCTCGCGCGCATCCTGGTCAGTACCTATGGCGGCGATCTGCGTCCGCTGCGGCGGCTGCTCGACGATGCGGAGGCCGATGAATACGCCCAGGCCGCAGGGTTCGAGGCGCTCGCCTGGCTCGCCGCAGCAGGCCGCATCGCGCGCGAGGAGGCCGAGACCTGGCTGCACGACGCCTATGAGGCGCGCCGCTTTCCCGATGGTTCCTTCGCCTGGTACGGCTGGCAGCATGCCGTCTCGCTGCTCGCGCTCCAGGCGCTCGTGCCGCTCGTCGAACAGGCCTTCGCACAGGAGCGGATCAGTGCGGAGATCATGGACTACGAGGACTTCCTGGCCGATCTTCCCGACCCCACGGTGACGGATGCCGAGAGGCTGGCGCGCATCGAGCAGGACGAGATCCGCCCGATCGACGACGCCGTCGCGGACCTCGCGACCTGGCACTGCTTCACCGAGGAATTCCGCCGCGAGAAGGCGGCGGGCCTCTACGACCCGCCGCCGGCGCCCGTGACCAACCCGTTCCGCCATGTCGGCCGCAACGATCCCTGTCCCTGCGGCAGCGGGAAGAAGTTCAAGAAATGCTGCCTGGGAGCGTGACGCCCACGGCACGGGCCTTTCACACCATCCCGAGTTCCCGCGCCTTGATCTGGAGCGCCAGCGTCTTCGAGAAGATGCGGCACTGCGCGAGGCCGCCCGCCAGGAACCACAGCCCCGGCTGGCCCGTGGGGCGCCACATGCCGGCGAGCTCCCCCTCCGCGTCGAAGCCCCAGACATCGCCGATGCGGTCGGTGATGGCGTCGCCCAGCACGCGGCGCGCCGATTCCTTCTGCCCTTCGTAGCCGGTCGCCAGCACGATCAGGTCGGCCTTCCGCACCGTGCCGTCCTTCATGCGCGCGCCGTCCGCGCAGAAGCGGTCGATGTCCTGGAACTGGATGAGGCCGACGCGGCCCTCGATGATCATCTGCGAGCAGCCCGCATCGAAATAATACCCGCCGCCGCGGTTCTGGTACATCACCTGCCAGCCCGTGCCGTCGGGGCCGGAGGTCAGCCGGAAGCCGCGCTGCGCCAGGCCGTCGAGCAATTCCCTGTCGGCCTCCGCATTCATCCGCGTGATCATCTGATGCGCGCGGCGATAGACGGGGTAGGGGAAGGAGACGGCCAGAAGATCCTTGTCCTCGAAGCTGATCTCCTCGTCGTAGAGCGCGTAGGGCGCCTGCGCTTCCTTCAGGCTGACCACCAGCGTCGGGCGGTTCTGGATGATCGTCACCTCGGCGGCGCCGGAGACGACCAGGTCCTGGCAGACATCGTGGCCGGAGGTGCCGGTGCCGAGGACCAGCGCGTTCTTCCCCTTCCAGTCCGTGCCGCTGCCGCAGTCGCCGGAATGGCGCACCACGCCCTTGAAGTCCTTCACGCCCGGAAGGTCCGGCATCTTCGGGATCGTGCTGACGCCGTTGCAGAAGACCACGTGGCGCGGATGCATGACGCGCGTGCTGCCGTCGTTCCTGGTCAGCGTGACGGTCCAGCGCTTCGCCGCCTCGTCCCAGGAGGCCGCCGTCAGTTCCGTGCCCGTCCAGACATTCAGTTCCATGGCCTCGGCATAGGCCTCGAACCAATTGGCCAGCATGTCCTTCGGGATGAAGACCGGCCAGGAACGCGGGAAGGGCATGTAGGGGAAGTGGTTGACCCGCGTCTCGTTGTGCAGGGTCAGCGCGTGGTAGCGCTTGCGCCAGGAATCGCCGAGCCGCGCATCGCGGTCGATCGCGAGCGTGTCCACGCCGAGCAGCGTGAGGCGCGCGGTGACCATCAGCCCCGCCTGCGCGGCGCCGACGACCAGCACGGCGGGGTCGCGGTCCTCATAGGCAAGGGCCTTGCGGCGACGGTCGGACCAGTTCTCGCCGCCGAAATTCCGCTTCCAGTCCAC